>CALVMT010000119.1 GCA_944347775.1 uncultured Clostridia bacterium
TGCGGCATATCCAAGCAAAGCACAGACCGAAGCTGTGAACGATTATCTGCGGAGCGTCTATGCAGATGGGGACGGCAGCATGTCAGAGAGGAACCGCGAACATCGACGTATCGCTTCGCAGAACATCACTATTACCGCCATCCGTGTATTGGATAGTCGCCAACTTGCCAGGCTGCAAGACGTACTTGACCATATTGCGTACGACAGGGAGTATTATATGCCGGAGAGAGGATGTGGAATACACCGCTGACTTTCTCTTTTGGCTGCACCATTTATAAAATATCTTCAAACAGACAGATGATGAAAACAGACTTGAATTATTGTATAGTGCTTTCGGCGGAGCAGCTTATGTATCTGGCAGGGAGCAAATACGGCATTGACCGCATGAAGATTCTACACCAACTGATTGAAGCAGCCGTATTAAAAGAAACCGAGTACACCATAAAAGGTTTCTCCACAACCTTGCAAGTGGGGCAAGCCGTTCTTTCAGAAGTGGATTTGGCCAACAAGTTGGGCTATGACAAAAAGACCATATCCCGTGTGCTTGACAAGATGAACCAGTTGGAAATTGTCGCATCTACACAGAGTAATCGGACAAGCATCCATACGCTGAAATGTATATCGGCATGGATGCAGAACGGAAACCGCATAGACAATCCTTTCTATGTCCGACTGAAAGACCGGCAAGATGATAAGGAGAGTATGTCTGCTATATCAGATGAAGGCAAACAGCCTTCTCCCTCTTCTTTCCCTTCTGTTTCAGTTTCCCCACAGACTGCGGCAACGGAAGATTTCGGAAGAGATATTCCGGTTGATAACCAGATATAGCTGTACCAGAAAGTTGGTGTGTCCGAAGCTGTTGTATGCAGTATTGCAAGAAGTTCCTATGTCGCACAAATTCGCTTCGCTTATTCGTACTACATAGGCATATTCCGGCAGTCGCAAGCTCCCACCGTGCTGACCCTTTTTGAATTGATGTTTTACCCATAGCATAACAGAGTATGAAGAAGAAAAAGAATACCGACAAAGAAATTGATGAAGAAAACGAGAAAAAAGTCACAAGACGCACCCTGCGGCTTGAAGCCAGGGTGACAGAACAGGAATATGCTCAAGCGGCAGAACTTGCCAAAACCTGCGGCTTATCCATGAGCGAGTATGTGCGGCGTACCGCCTTGGGGCAACATCCACGGCAACGGTTGTCTGACCATGAAGTGGAAGCCCTGTGTAGTCTGACGGATGCAAGGGGTGACCTTATTCGCATCGCGGCAGCCGTGAAATCCATCCAAGCGGACAAACGGGCTATGTATTTCAGCGATACCCGATTTGTGGAACAATGGATGAGGGCCGCTACTCAGCTTATCAATCGTTGGAGCCAGATAGAAAATTACCTTACTGAATAAATTCCCTCACCTATTATGATAGCAAAAGCCTCCACCATATCGCATGGCGCAAATGCCATAAGATATTCCGTCAACAAGGAGAAAGCGGATATAGTCAAAGCCAACTTCTTGCCCGATGATATTTCGCCGGAAGCAATGTATGGACGGATGATGCTCGTACAGAAAAAGTTTGCTGAGAATATCAACAAAGGCAGGCCTCTTAGTAGAAATGTGATAAGAATTGAGATTTCCCCATCCGAAGAAGAAAGTCGGGATTGGACGATGGATGATTGGGAACGTTTATCAAACGAGTTCATCCGCGTGTTTGATTCCATTGACCTCTCTGGCAAAACCAAACGGGCTTCTTCAAAGCAGGTCAACCTCAAAGGCTCGCAATACATAGTCGCCCTGCATCGTGATTCCAAAAGTGGCATTCTCCACTTGCACATTGACGCTAACCGTGTGGACATGAACGGTAAAGTCAATGATAGCCATAAGATTGGTGAGAGGGCTGTCATGGCTGCGAATATCATCAACGAGAGACGAGGCTGGGTACAATCTGAAGAAATAGGCATACGTCATAGACAAGAAATCTCAGACAGTTGCATAGAAATACTCCGTACGATGGACGAATTCAGTTGGCAGAGGTATGAAATGGAATTGGTGAAACGAGGCTATAAAGTGCACTTGCAAGAAAAAGATGGTGGCGGAGTTTATGGCTATTCCATCAAGCGTGGCAACTCCATTTATAAATCATCCGTGTTGGGTATCGGGCGAAACCTGACTCCTTCAAAGATTGAGGCTACTTGGGCAAAACTACATCCGCAGGAAAGGAAATCCGTTCCGGCAAAGCCTGTTCCCCAACAAATACGGACAGCAGACACGATTCCTATTATACAACCTTCGACTGCTTCGCAGCCTGTTATGAAGCATTACGATATAGCGACAGACGAATATCACAGTTTCCATATCGAGGTATCCGAAGCCGCTGATACTATCATTCGGCAGAATTGTTCTTTGGAGGAAGCACATCCGTTGGCTAAGATTGAAGAAATACAGCACACGGCTCTTTTGCTCTTTGCCGGATATATAGATGCAGCCACAAGTATGGCGGCATCAAGCGGCGGTGGCGGTTCTGACACTAGTGGTTGGGGACGTGACAAGGATGAGGACGAACTTGAATGGGCACGCCGCTGTGCAAGAATGGCTAACAGCATGTGCAAGCGTAGGAAAGGACTTCACAGATAAACTAACAACCAAAAACAAGAATTATGGGAATTGGAAAATCTAAAATCACTCCATCAATAAACGTAGATGATATGCTGAAAAAGGCTGAAAGCAATCATGAATTAGAGGCTGAAAAACAGGATGCAGACAAGCGGCTCACAGAAATCCGTGAAGCAAAAGAGGCATTGTTGAAAATCCATCGAAATCTTCTGGATGCTATTAAAGCTGAGGGTGAGGCTACGGTGGTTTTGCAGGAAGCTATTAGTAGTTCCAATGACATTATCAACGGCATTTGCAATGCGATTGTAAAAGCAGAGCAAAACACGCAGTTCAAGGCAACTATAAAATCCGAACATCTAGCCCAACTTCAGCAACTTTTAAATCAAGCCATTGAGACATGGAAAAACATGTTGAAAAATCACCGTTCCGAACAGACGAAGATGCTAACGGAGCATGAATCCAATATGCGCAAAATCCTTAGGCGAAATGAAGGCGTTTGGTTCTCTGACTTCTGGATGAAAGTCTTGGTGATATTTTTGCTTGTTTATACGGTGACATTAGGGCTGGTTGTATATTGTGTCACATGAAGTATCATGTACATGCCATACAATATGGACGATTTCGACCCTTGTTTTTAACTTGCCAGCAAATTACCGGCAAGTTAAAAACAGAATAACACTATCTAATTATCAGCGGGTTATGTGCATTCGGCAACTTATTGGCAAGTTACCAGCAAGTTAAATCATGCCCAAATGGGAATGTATTTCATGTATCTTGGTGCTGTTGTTGGGTCAACGGGACGTATCAGTTTCTTATTGACAGCTTCTTTTATCAAACGAGATATACTTCCTGCAGACGTTTCTGCTACGCCAAATCTCTCTCTTAGAGAAGTATTAGTTAAAGCCTCTCCTTCCGTAAACTTAATACAAGCATGAAGATATGTTGACCACAACTTATCTTCTACTGGAATATTTGTAAAGTCAAGATGAGAGAATAATGAGACTTTTGTAGACTCTTGATAGATTTGAATACGCGGTGCTGGAAGTTGCTGTAACTCGCAACTGATAACCATTCTGTCCCATCCACGCCCCAATTCCTCGCACATATTTAATCTTCTCATTAAAGAAGCGAGTTTCTCATTACGCGATTTCGGAGGATTATCAATAATTCTCATTATGTCGACAAGCGGAGTTCCTGGATTCGTCACTTCTACTCGATTTTCAAATATCTCTACAATAGGTCCTGCTCCCGTAAGAAAAAAATCTTGATGGATAAGTGAGTTAGCTATGGCTTCTCTAATGGCAGGAAGTGGGAACATATTAATAGATTTCCTACGAACAGAATTGATGTCTTCTTTGGCAGGAAGAAGATTATTCACAAGTTTTGCGGCGTTCTCAAAACTTATAGCATATCCTTCGTTTGTGGTATCTTCTTTCAGAATAGTTAATCTGTTATTTCCTTCATATTGAACAATCCTAATAGCTTTTCTTCCGAGCCGTGGAAAATCAGACAACTTTCGAGCAAAAAGTATTGCCCCCAAATTAGTTATTGCAAACAGCCCATTATCTTGTTTCACAATAATACCTTCTTCCAACAAATAATGCTTATAGCCGTCCATACTTGTTGGTATAGGCAAATTGAGAATGTCAAAATATGTATCGCATTTCAGATACTTTACAACATCATTGATTTGCAAATCGACCATAGTAAATATCTCTTCAAACTGTTCATGCCGTAGTTTGTCCCATAATTGAGTTTGCAAAGAAGGGAATTCTATAATTTTCTTTGTATAACTACCAACACGAATATAATCAACTTTCTCAAATGTCACAGGAACACCTGCTGCCTTGGAGATGATTAGCATTTCTATGTGTTTCCCATCAATGTCTATGGATTGTATCTCAAAATCTGCATTTTTAGAAAGCATATAACGTAACCAGTTCTCTATCTCCTGATTCCCTTTTTTCTCCTGTTTAAGCCTTACATTTGTACCTATGATTTCATGTGTACCATCATCTACACCCCATATCATATACGCATGACTTCTGTCAGCAATAACTGCGCTGTTTGCCAATGCACTTATATCTTCACCTATCATTTTGGGGTCACAATTATTGTGTTTGAATTCTACCCATCCTGTTTCGTTGGGCAATTTACACAATTCTATAACCAATTTATCTAAATTCTCCATATATGGCAATCTCACATTGTTAGAATAATTGATTTTCCTCTACTCCCATATTATTTGAAGCTGTTGGAGAAATGTTACTTTCTTCTTTAATCCAAAAATAGGGCATTGAAGTTTTGAATTCTGGATCAATGTAATGACATTGTTCTTTTATGATTCCTCTTCTACGTATTGCTGGTTGAAGACAATACGTATCAAAATCATCTTTATTGATGTCCGACACGCTTGTCCAATGAGGAAACAATAATTTCATATATCCAACGGCAATACGTTTTACTGCATTGAAGTCTCTAGTATCCGCATTCTTATCATAACCAACTAATGCATCAAAAAGAAGCCCATAAATATTTTGTGTTCTCAACGTATGAAGTATTTCAGAGAAATATTCTACATTAATAGTCCATCCTTTATAGATGATGCCTTTGTTTATCCGTGGCAAATGCCATCCTTCTATAAAACAATGAAAACGGTCAAGCAAGGCTGATTCTCTAAATGACTGTGGAAGGGAATCAAAATATCTATAGCTTAATGGACGACGCTGCTCATTAAGAGGTATATTCCCCATTATCATCAAGCCGCACTCCGAACTGAATTCGTTATTGTCTATGGTGGTTTTACCCGATTCCAGATAAGATTTTAATGCAGCCTGAATTTCTGCCGGTTCTTGGAAGATAATTGTTTGAATCTCATCGAAAGCTGTGAAATCATGATTCTTTATAATACCATTTTGCTGTTTAGCTTTATCATAGAATAATTTGGCACGTGTGACTTTTCCGCCACTTACAAGCCAGCCATATTTCGAGAGATTTCCGAATACGAAGGATTTTCCTGTACCTTTGGGAGCTAATTCTATCACATTAAGTCGTGGCTCCACAAATATCAGTAAACGTGTGAGAAATTCCATCTTCTGAGTCGTAGATTCAAAGCCATCAGCTTCGTATTCCATAGCAGACAATAACACGTCAATCCATTCCTGTATTGAAAAACTTGCCCTTGCATTGCGTAAGTAATCAATATCGACAGACTTATATGGCTTGAAAGGCTTATAATCAACCATTTCCACATGATTCTTTTTTCCGTCCTCATCTGGAAGAACAGTAATTTTAATGATACCCCATTTTTCTCCATCAACAAGTTCACCTCTATGGTTCTTATATACATATTGCGGTATCTGTCCTTCATTGATTTTTATGCCGAGGTCAGGAATGCCGAATCTACGCAATCCCTTTACCAGATCAATGTATATAATAAAGCGGGTCAGTAGAGTCAATTCCTCTCCTGCATCAAGTCTATCCTTCACCTCTGTCTGACGTTCAGGAATAACTTTGTCAAGGAAATCAGTCAATCCTTGCCGGTTGACACTCCCATCTGCACTTATATAACGTTTCAAAATAAAGTCTTTGACGAATGACGGTAAATTGCGTCCTGCAAACAGGCTGTTTGTAGAAGATGGGTCTTTGAATATCGCCATAGGAGCAAATTGCTCTCTGATTTTTTGTACTGTTGATGTCTGCATATTATAAGTCTCCGAATAAGTCATCTTCGTCAACACCTGTATTGACAGATAATGTATCTATTTGTTTATAATCACCGATAATAATGGTAACCTTTCTGGCTGTATCTACCAAATTCAGGCGTTCACTTTCGTAAATACCGTTACCGATATGATGTAAACGATACTCCGTATCATTATATTTAATAACCGGAGTATCTATGCTGCTGATGCCCTTAATCCTATATCGAAGTACAGGCGATATCGCAATCACTTCTGTAGTCATCAGTTCAGTTGAAATGTTGCTTGCATTCTTTTTCCCGGATATAATGATGATTGGCACTAAAACCTCCTCAGGCGTAGCTCCTCCATGCGCCCCTAAACCCATTGGAGTTTTGTTAGTCAAAGAACTATGGGTCAATGCACATATCGTTCTGCCGCCTTCCAATACCAGATATTTGTTGTCTTTGGGAGCACTGCCTTGCACCCACTCTCCGCATCTGCCCGAATGGTCACTATCTATATTTGCCAAATTCATGCCGCTTGCTAATTGCGACAAATAGCTGATGCCATGATCCGAGACGATCGCTATCTTTTTTCCATTATATTGTGACAACAAATCCGTTATGCACTTTTCTACAATTTCAAATTCCTTTATCAGGTAGTTTGGGTAATTTTTGTGAGTATGTGCATAAGAATCAATATTCCCTAATTTCTTCAATTGTCCAGAGGTCAATTCTTCCAACTTAGCTTTGTTGTTAGCCGTACAAGTTGGCAATTCTGCGGTTGCTACATATATTTCATTGAGGAAAACACCATCCACTTGATGCTTTTTCACGATTTGGACTATAAAAGGAATCCAATCAACCCCAAGACCATCAATCCAATAGAACACATCTATGTCTTCTCTATTATGGAGAACGGTTTTTACAGTTTTAAACTGGTCATGCCACGTCATAAATGTAGACGATGAAGCATTTTTCTCTTTTATAAAAGAGGAAACTTTATCTGTGAGCTGATTAGATATCTTCGCCTCACGATAAATCTCGAAATAATCGTTTATCCATAAGTTGTCCTTGTCCACTTGTAAGGAGAAAGGAGCTGTATAATAATATAGATATGGAAACAGAATCTTGATTTCTTTTCTTTCTATCTTTCCTTGCCCCAGCCAAGTTATTATCAACTCTTGTTCCGATACAGTGAGCGGTGTCACGTATTTCATGGCCATGGAAACTCCGAGCGAAGGATTTGCAGCGATTGCACTTAATTTTGCTTTGAGCTTTTGCTCTGCCATGTCTGTTATCTTAGCTCCGTGTTGGGAAGCTTCCTTTAAGAAGACGAGACGCTGGTTGATGGCACCATTGCTAAACGGCTCATCAAAGATTTGTGTTGCCATCTGTGAGAAAAGCTCCGAAGTGCTTTGAGACTTACAATTGCTCAGCACTCTACAGAGATATGTCATGTTGTCCTTCTTGTTAAGATAGTACATCTTAAGCAACCATCTGGAATAAGCGTCTTTGTACTCGAACCACACTTGTACAAAGTCTTTTTCGTTTTCCAACGAAAAAGCATTGAACCGTTCATTTATAAAATTACCGAAAGAGAAATCATCTATGTCTATTTCATTTGCCAACATTTCCCAATATGGCAAGTCTTCCTCATCTATATCTAAAGTCGTAATGTCAAGCCCTAACCCATCTTTTAAGAATTCATAAGCATTAGTACAAACCGTATACTCAAAGGCATTGTCTGGTTGGGCGCAATGTGCATTATCAAATATAGTCTTTGATGTACAAATGATGCGCTGTTTGATACCTGTTCCATTTTTCCACAACGAAATCCAATGTTTTAAGTCTGGACATAGCGTATATGCATTGCCTAATCCATGTACACCATACGTTGTCCCTCTTGACAGAATGAGCTGATAAGTGTCACCGTTGTTGTCTGAATGATATTCCCATATATGAATATTGGGGTCATTCTTGAACTTGCCCATCTTGCTTTGCATGCCAATAATAGGAACATATATGCGTTGATGATTTTGTTGGGCATCTTCAGAAGCTTCAATCAGCCTGATGGTTTTCAAGAGAGAATCAAACTCTGCATATTTTTCGTTTTCGTAGAAGCGTGTAACTTCCGAGAATGGGGCTATTACAAAGTCGTTGACAGGAATATTCTCTACATACTCCTTAAAACGTCTAGCAAGTTGTGAATTGGTCAGCATTTGGTCATTGCATCCTTCTGCCATCCAACCTTCCATACTTTGTACAAACACGCTATGATTCTGACATTCGTCAGCAAATGCACGGAAGTCGTGAAAATTTTCGAAAAGCACAAAACGTAGAGGGTAACGGTTGAATTGATTCGCTTCCGCTCCCGTCCAGTTTTTATCCTCCTCCATCCATTGGTAGAGATCTTCTATGGTATCAAATTCCTTGTACATGCCTTATTCCAGTTTATGAGTTTATCATATCTAATAACCATTCATCACCTTTCTCACAGATTTTAGTCAGTAAGGCTTGTGCGACATGAATGTCTGTAATGTTGGCTATACGTTCTTTAGCTTTATTCCTTTTTTCTGTCAGGTCTACCTGATAGGAGGGTACAGAAGAGCTTGAACCCCATCCCGTAGAAGTTGTTGGTGCCGGTTCGTGTACAGTTGAGGGTACATGTTGTATCTGTACGGTTTGTTGTACAGAACGCCATTGCAAGGCTTTCTTTTCTACTTCCTCTTCTGTCCAGTAGCCTACAGTCGATTCCAAGTTTTGTTCAATATACTTGCGAAGCGGTTCTACTTCATCTTCTTTTACAGATACATAACTCAGTTGCATTAAGTAGTTTTTTAATCCTTCACTGAAAGCAGCCTCTACATTAAGAATATTTTTCATTTCAAAACGTTGCTCTTCAATCAAGGACAATGTTTCGTTTACTAATGCCGGATTGCGCAACTCCCGTTCCATACAGATTTTTACAATGTTGTCTGTGAGTTGCTTTATCTTATCTGTTATATTTACGACTATCGGTAATGAAGCAAATGCTGATTCAGGAGCATACTTTATTGCCCATAGCGGGGCATTACGTTTGGCAAGGAAATCTGCTGTAATAGCATAACGTGCATCTTTTAGGCTAGTTACATCTTTATAAGTACTGTCTGCACCATTAAGTTTAAAAAGCGATATGAGTTCTTTACATAACTTACCTTCTTCTGGAGTCTGAAACTTAAAGTTCAGCTTACTATTTGACTTGTTGTCATCCCAAACTTTAAACAACAGAACAATGTCGTCTATCAAAGCATTGGCATCACGCGGTTTTCCTTGTGGATCGAATATCTTGTTCACCCAAGGCTTTAAGGCAAAAGCCATCATACCCATTGTCGCATAACAACCGTAAAAACCATACGGTGGTTTTGTCAGTATAGAGAACTTTTCATCAAAGTTGAATGGAAGACTTTTATTGGCATGTTTTATAATACTGTTCACCGTATCAAATACTTTCTTGAAAGGATGTTCGGCTAACAAATCTTCTTTCCATTTAAGGCTATCATCAAGACAGTCTTGAATGAGATACTGTATCGGGCGCATCTGCGCAGTAACCTGACTAATTTCCTCTTTAGTTGTACCGAACAGGAAAGTACGTACAATTTCTTTTGAATTTTGTGCCTTCCAAAAGGTGCTTGGTGCTTTCTGCCTTAGTATTTCACAAGAATCAGGTGCGTAAGGATATATTGTCGGAGATATGACAGAATTGACTATGCTTGACAGATGTTTTACCGAAATAGGCTGTTGGAAAGAGTCTTTTCCCGTGTTAATATATACTGTTGCATTATTGCGTTGGGTTGCTTCCATCCATTCTTTTACCATAGATACAGCATGGTCACGATGCACTTTGGTCTGGTCTACAAATCCATGGCTGCTGGCACATGCATAATTGGCTTGATACTCTATAAACTGTTCATATTTGTTCTGCCCAAACACTTCGTCAAAAACAATAAAAACGATATTCTCCAAATCCTTATCGTCTTCATCGGTGGAACATTTTTCCGCAAAGGTCCGTAAACGAGATAATTCGTCATTATCTTTTGCCATCAATAAAGCAAAGAACAAATAACTTCCTTTTGCTTCTTTCTTGCCATTCTTTATTTGACTGCGCAGTGAAGAGTCATTATCCACATCGCTGTAAAATTTGAAAGAATAAGGACGGATTACCTTTTGCATATATTTCTTCTCAAACTGCGTTTTGGCTACATCCGAAAAATTAAGTATCTGATGGGTATAACGGAATTGCACTTGACGCATCTCCGTTTTCTTCTCTTCAATTTCTCCGGATGGTAAAGCAGAGAACTGAACAGAATACAGTCCACCAGGAGCGCGTTGAATGACACCTTCATTGCTAAACCATTGCAGAACCATATCAACATCATCGTCATACTGCGTCCCCTCAAATAGGTAATGTATGTTCTCTTCTGACGGAGTTACAAGCCCTTGGTTGTTTTCACCAGAAACATTATTGAAGGCATTCAGCAACAAAATCCCTTTGAAGATAGCGAAATACGCCTCCCCTTTACTGCTTACCTGCCTTACGTAAGAATTATAACGTTCTGTAACTGCTCCATAGTTGGTTACATCGTCTTGGAACACTTTCAGCACATAATCCCACAAATAGTCTGCTGTAATAGTATACCTATTTAGGAAACAATCTTCACTATCCAAAAAATCGCGGATGGCATCATTTTGTCCTAAAAATTCAAAGACACTCCGACTGGAAGAACCGACAACTGTTGCATAATGTGTGGCAAGGTTAGCTGTCCCAGGGTGCAGGGGGTATAGGTTAAATAAATCTTCAACAGTGCTTTGCGGATCGTTACTGTTTTTCGTGAAAATATCAAGTAAATCTCGGTGCTCTTGATAGAATTGCCGACGCATTAACGAATGAAGTTCTTTGTCTATCACCTCAAATTTGCGTGACATAATTTTGAAAGCAGACACAGACTCCATATTGTACTTCATGCGATGGTAACGCCCATCAGTCTGCTTCATCTGTTCCGACCCTAATTTGTCAAAAGCGGAAGGATGAGATATAAGAAACAGGAACGAACTGTTTTCTTCGTTCATGAATATCTCTGCCAACTCTTGCAACTCTTTCAACACGGGCAAACCGATGGCATCGGTCATCACATCCGTAAACTCATCCCATACGATAAGCAAACCGTTGTATTTGCCTTTCTCACGCAGCTTATTCTGTACTTCTATAAACCATTGCCCTACTTTCTGATTATCGAGACGAACATCAAAACCTGTTGCCCTGAGTGTCTCGCTCACTTGGTGGTAGGTACCCAAATCATTGTCCTCAAGATTGGCTATCAGCTGTTCTCTGTTGGCTACTATAGAAGAAAGCTGAACATGATTTTCTATCAAATGATCCCAAATCTCAGGATTCTTTTGTATCTGGTCTATGTATGTTTCAAAATCTGTCGGCACACACAATTCTCCCAATCCAGCTTTCCGCAAGGCATTGGTTACTGCTTTTTGCAATACAAGGGCAAGGTCGCCAGCATGCGTCATTGCATTAAGGCCATAAACTTTCACCGTCAACAAACGCATTTTCTCCCGAAGAGAGTATATGCCCTCGCGCAATTGTTCGAAACGTGTATCACCATATTCATAGTCTACCCATTCTTTAATAGCAAACACATCATCGCCCAACAAGTGGCTGATTACAGCCACAGCATGGCTTTTCCCCGTTCCATACGTTCCGTTTATCCAAAACGACTTATGATTGTCGATATCGTTACCCCGCACTGATTTCAATACAGTACGTAGTACATTGTTAAACTGCTCGTTGGGAATGAAAGATACCCACTCGCCTTCTTTTTCATTTTCAATGTTGTAAGAGGCTTTGCCTCCACGCAACTTTATAATGTCGTCGTATTTAGTAGCCATAATAGACGCGTTGTTATTTTAATAAATATCTATTTATAATGTTTCGTCGAAAGTATTCTCTGTTATCATCATCTTGCAGCAACTCCCATAGCTCATCATCCAATTTAGCATATTGCAGATGCTCACGAAGGTATTTGGCGGAAGGAGTTGATGACATCGATGGCGGTTTTACTTTATCTTTCCATATCAAATGATAGAATTCAGAACTAGCTAAATGAAAGAATGGGGCTATATAAGCAGCCCTTGTATATGCGAAACCATCTTGAAATCTTTGATATAACTTTTTAAACTGCTGTTCAATGACTAAATTATCAATATAAATTCTATTACTTTCAATAACTTCTATAGAATCTATAATAGCTAATACATACAGAGGTTTTGACAAAGAAACAATTCCTTTGTAGTTACCTAGCTGTAAAGAAAGCAACATATCTGTATATATAGCTAAATATGAGTTCATTTTATATTGATAATATAGTCAATGCTTTTTCACATGTCAAATCATCCCTAAGTGTAATATGGTCAAGTCCCATGTTTAATTCTGCAACAAGGACTCTATTATTATCAGAACTTAACGATCTTAATGCTTTTAAGAATAAATCCTTTGGCAAACCGAATTGAGAAACAATCCCATCTGTTGACGTTTGGCCATATAAATCTTGAACACGTAAATTTTTTATTCCTTTAATATCGGCATACTTGTAAACAGAATAAGCAATAGCTTCACGAGATAGTTCCTCATACGGCTCCCGTTTGAAACTTAACTTTTCAACCGCTTCCAACTGCTTTAATTCGTCTCCTATTGGACTTTCTTTCAAAGTTCTAAACAGAGCATATACTACGTTTTTCACAGTAGTAGCAGATGCTTCAGGAAAATCATTTTTTACTAATTCTCTTACTTCACTTTCTGTAAAATCAGTATTAAAACTCATTGAAGATGTATACCATTGTACTATTGGAGAATTGTATGCCAAATTTATCCAAATAACTTCCCATACTAAACGTGGGTTATCCTCATAAATTTGCTTAAGCAACTCTCCTAATTTTGACAATTTCTTACTTTTGGTATCTGTTAGAATCTCCGCATGTACCATCCATTTTACAAAAGCAGGTAATTGTTCCTTAACATTCAAACCATGGTCTGTGTTTGAGAAATATGTATCTGAGTTCTTAAAAAAGAAATCCAGCCAGCTTTCATTAAGACCAAAATTGTTATAACCTATTAGTTTCATTTTTGATGGGTTTTGTTCTGTAATTTTTAGTGAATGAGCCACGATACATCCAAGCTCATGAAAATTTAAACACCTATGACAATGGATACATTTGTTCCTATCTATAATTGCTTCTGGTATGATTTTCAATGCTCCCGTAGGGCATTCAACTTCACAAGCCTCACAATTAATGCAGAACGTGGCTTTATATAATGCTCTTTTTATTAAACCTTGAAGAAGTGGCTCAGAATCTGTATTGTAGAATGTAATTTCACCTCCTTCGCTTTCTGAGTTTATAGAGTAAGAATACGTTTTTCCTTTATAAAAGAGTTCTCCTCTTGACGCGTCTCCTACTACTTTTCCAATAGCAGGGATCCACGTGAGTATATTCTTTTTGTTTTTTTTAACTCCGACAACTAAATGAGGTTTTGTTGAGCGAATTACAAGCGCAGTATCCGACTTTATCTCTCTACCCCCAGCACGTCGTTTCCAGTTACCAGCTTCAATATATTCTTTTATGTCAGATACTCCACTCTTTCTTACAATAGATTCTATTCTGTACAAAAAAGGTTGGAGCTTATTTGTGTACTTTACTGAAGAAATCATATCATTCCATTCCGATGAAAACGGACATATAAGACAACCAACTCTAGTCATACCTTGACGATATGCTAAGTTTATAGGTAAATCATATCTAAAGAGATACAGAAAAATTTCCACAGAGTTCCAAAAAAGAATCGGGCTAGCATTTATTACTGTAGAGTGCTTAACGCCTTTTCCTATGCGGTTGTACCCACTTCGCCTTGTTGACTCTTCTGCTCTTACTCCATCAAAGGTAAGTACGCGAGCCTGTTTGTTTCCTTCGACTTTTAGCATTCGATACAGCGGAGCCGTTTTCATAATAGAGCAACACCAACGATGTGTATCACTCGGTGTACCTATTTTATCCCAATAATTGAGTACAGACTCATGATTGCGTGCTATATGAAATTTCAATGAGGGGAAGCGTTTCTTGTAATATCGTTTCACTTCATCATAAAGCTCCAACGAAGGAGGCAATTCATAACCCGTATCGCTATAAATCACTTCAAAATCAGTTGGAGGTATAGCGCGCGTGCATAGGTCAAGAACTACTTGTGAATCCTTTCCACCAGAAAACGAAGCGATAAAGCGGTCTATTTTGGTAGAGAGCAATACTCTCTTGCCCTCGCTCTTCGCCGTTTCGAGAGGCATGATGTCGAAAGAGTCACAATCCTGTTTCACCACAGCCATCTTTTGCTTTTGCTTCTTTTCTGCCTTGGCAGCTAACGCTTCAAAGTCCAATTGATTGCTATCCGCCCTGTCAAAGGTGCGGTTTACACGAGAATATGCAGTGAACGTATCGCGGATAAACTCAATAGCTTCATTCTCCAAAACAAACATTAAATCGGAAGTCTTGGCTAACATTGATTCCAGGTCAACAGGCTGCAAATCCATTGGCGCCACATCTTTACAAAATTCCAATGTAGGTTTGCTATATATATTTGCACCCTTAGCCTCAAATATTCGCTGTCCACGATAGTAGTATTGTTTGTTGACAGCCCACATCAATGGGGCTTCAGTATGAGGATATGTCCAGCCCAGCTTATCCAGCCCAAGCAAATCCAACTCCTCATAGAATACAGGACGCGGAGCAATACCCAAAGTCTCATTTGTGACTCTGGTATTCAATATCACACCACCTGTCTCTTTGTCCCATTCTATCTTATACATTTCTTACTATTTCGTTGCTGTTTTTACTATCAACTCCCTGACATCAACATTCAAGCATTCTGCTATTTTGACCAATGTTTCTAAACTTGGCTGATAGGTATTCGTACACCACTTGGAAATGGTTGTTTGGTCTTTACCCATCTGTTCTGCAAGCCATTTGCTTGTCTTGTTCTGCTCTGCAAGTACTGCTTTTATCCTGTTAATGTTACCAGTATTCTGCATAATACACATATCAGTTACGTTGAAAAATAACAATTAAAATAACAAAGATACAATAAATCATCTATACTCCTATCATTTCTTTAGGACTATTTATCAAATAAATGGAGAATTTCGCCAAATTAAGACATTGAAAGACTGTATCCCTCGAATTTGCAAATTGTATTCATACTCGCCTTTACATTATATTTGTCGCTAACTTATAAATTATTTGCGACAACTATAAGCCTTGAGCAAAATATATGACGCTATTCGACATTAATTATTAATGGAGCTTATACTGGACATGCAAAAGGGTTTAATAGCGGCATTAGCTCCTCTAATTCTGCGTAAACAATGCGTAAACAAACTTTTTCAGTTAGGGGTATTTAGTGAGTTTCACCGAGAGCTTCCACTAGCATAACTATTTGATATTCAATAAATACTAAAATTATCAGCGATCATAGGACATCATCTTATCGTTCTCATAAT
>CALVMT010000120.1 GCA_944347775.1 uncultured Clostridia bacterium
CTACCATGCAGAAGAGAGTCTGACAAGGTGGCTCAAATATTCGTGAGCATAGTGGCTCACTTTTTCATGAGCGTTGGTGGCTCAGAAATTCATGAGCGCCTGGCTCACTTTTTCATTGACATTTACAGGACAAGCATCGGATAACGTGAACGATATCGTTATAGGATTTTCCATTTAATTCATAACGTACTTTCATATTACACTCAATGCTCATTTTTTGCGTTTTGTGTTTAATTGGAAATCTTGGGGGATTAGACGACCTAATAACGGCACAAATATTGGAACTTCTATCAATGCCTATTAGAATATTAGCCGTATATTCCATGAGTGTAAAATCATGCGTACAGTCAATTTCCCCCAAAAAGTTTTTTTGAAAAGTATCAACTATATTCATGTAATTGCTCCATTATGTTACGCTGGAATTACTAGATTCGTCAACTTCTCAATTACGTTCTTAGGAATGTAAAGTGCTAAAGTGGGACTGTCAATACCAGTAACCGTGTCCAGAATTTCGTGAATTTGTAGTTGCATGGTATCTTCTGTTACAAATTGATAATCATCTCCAAGATATATTGCTGGTTTTGTAAGACTTTTTGGCCGACGACCAACACTATAATTGGGGATATGTCCACAGTCGATGATATGTTTTGAGAAAGTTCCATCTCTCATCCATATAATATCGACCTTCGGTTGCAATCCCTTGCGTTTGAGTAAAACTGCAAGTTTATCGATAACTGATTTGTTAAATTTTTCGTTGTCAGGAAAACAGAACTTATCAAAAATGTTGCTTTTTACATAATCAAATTCCATATTAGGAATAATTAAAAAAGGTGCGCCTTCGCCAAATTGCTTGGTTATGATCTGCTGCTTATGTGTGGTACGTACTGTATCCAAAACTGCTTTATTACTATCAATATACTCCTGAATACTTTGAAATTCCCGCTGCTTGTTCCAAAATTTAAAAGTATAGCTCTCGGTCTTGGCAACTGAACTCCGGGTCATTTTCAGATCGTCACTAAGTGCAAAAATACGAGCCATATTTTTGAAATTTGTTCCTTGGCATTTTGCTTGTCGAACTGTATCCCAAAGGTCCTCCTCATGATCCCGAATTTCACGAAATTCTCTGATAATTTTCTCTACTGCAAAGATGCGACAAAGGTCCAAGTATTTCATTTTATATCCAAACCAGCGGGCTCTCTGCTGAACAGTATCTACTGTGGATGCCCCTTTTGATGTGCGTATAATATAAGTAATGGCCAGACCTTTAAGCGTAAGCCCTCGTCCAAGCATTGTGCCGCCAACATAAATGTTGTAATCATATATTTCATCAGCACCCTTTGGGACACTGTCTCCATTAACCTTGTGTCTACCGCATACATTCATTGCTTGGATAATATCATCTTCCAGGGCATCAAATGGCAGAAGTCCCTCAACCCCTGCTTCCTCATATTCTTTATAGGCAGCGACTAATATCTTTTGAAGAGGATAGTAAGCGATATCGCGTTTATCTTCCGACTTTTGACACCAGTCTAGAATGAGTCCTTCAACTTTTTTGAATACTTTTTCGTGGTCAGCCTTTAGTTGACTCGGATGAATTAACATAGATAATTTGTCGCCCGGTTGCATACCTCGATTTTTATAGATAGCACAAGCAACAAAAAACATAGAAATGGCTTCAATAAAAGACTTTGGTATTCCGTCGTCCAACAGAGATGTCTCGCTGTCTGGGATTTTCTTCGTATAAGTAGAATCGCTGTGATATACGTCAAGACCGCAATAGCCTTTACCAGGATCTACAAGCACACCAAAATCAGGGGAAAGAATGTCTAATGTGTCGATAAGTAAATTTGCTTGCGGTGTTGCCGTAATAGAAAGAAAACAATGCCGTGCAAGGCGTTCTTTTAAGCGTTCAATGGCTTTATATGTTGGACTTTTCTTTCCCTTTTTAACAAGTGTATTTAAGGAAGCTTCGTCGCCTTCATCATCAATAATTAGGACAGGATTCTCCGCAAGCGAAGAATCATAAAAAATATTATCTGCAATGTAATTGATTTGGGTAGGACTTTTTAGCGCAACAATTACAACCTTCTTGCCCATTTTTTTAAACTGATGCATTTTGGGCGCAGATAACTGGTCTTTGAAATCGGTTGTATCTAAAACGAGGATATCTTTTGTAGTTGCGAAATATTCTTTAATTCTATCACGATTTTGTTTAACTAAGGGTTTCTTAGTGCCCCCAAGGACAACCGCAATATCGTAACGATTGTCAAAGGCTAGAGCGGTAATTGAAATGAAGTTTGATGTTTTACCACTTTGAACCTTTCCGATTACAATCCCAGTTTTTTTACATTCCTCTGTTCCATCTGGTTTAGGGCAATATGAGAGCGTCTGAGCTGCATTTGCAATTATTTTTGAGACTCCTTCCGCTGGAATACCATCCGCTTCTAAATAGTTCTGCACAGCAGCCGTATATCGTCCGTCAAGATATACGTCCCAGGTTTCTGCATCTGAAGTATAGTAATTCATCGCAATATTATTGTTCATTATTCCCCTCCTCGATTACTGCTTTGAGAGTATCGTTCATTTTCATCCTAATACTGCTGGGCTCAATTTTGCCATCCACGCTTAAACGCATTGCCTCGATTTCAGATAATGCAAGTGCAAATGTAAATTGTTCCATGATGGTCAAAAAGTGTTCGTCATTTATATACGGTTTAAAAAACATATGTCGAATATTCCACTCAACAATATACTCGTCTCCGCTCGTTACTATATTGAGCCATCGGCTATTTGGATCATTTTTCTTTAATATAAAGTTAAAAACATACCGCTCACCATTGCACGAAAAAACAATACGTTTTCCGTTTGATCCTTCTATTTCAATATCTGTAGGATCGGGGATAATATTGGGTTCTTCATTTCTCTGATCATTCCCGGATTGGATAGTTTCATTATTAGCATCCTCATCGCTTTTAGAGATTGATGTAACAACTGCATTGTCAATGATGCCAGCGCTGGAAAATGTGTTTACCAGAGCATCAATTCCGGTATCAATTGAAATCTTTGGGCGTTTGCGATATTCTTTCGCTTTTTTCCTGTAGTCTTCACATTCTGCCTTCAGTTTTTCAATTAATAAATCTTCAAGTCCACCGTACAAATCAAAGGCATCTTTTGTCTGTGTTACTTTCCAACCATCAAGATTTAATTCTCCAAAAAGCCTTTGATACACATAGGAGTTTGATTTTTCAAATATTTCCTCTGGACGATACGCGTTCTCATACCCACCAACAATTACACGGCCATAACGGATCAGTGTAAAACCTGCTCCGGATGTGCTTCCTTCATCTAAGAGGCCGATAAAACCGTAGACACGCTTTTCTTCTCCATTGAAATCAAAAGAAATGTCGACTTCTTTTTTCCACACTTTTTCGCTTCCGTCGGGTAGTGTTTCGGTGAGTATTTTGGGCATTTCATAATACAAGCAGACTCCATTGTAAAGAATTTTAATTTTCCCGGAGCGCAAGTCAGTCCGATACATTCCTCTCAACTGATCTTTAGTCTTGCCAATTTGTGTCCCCGAGAGAGTACGATTCAAATTCCAAATAGTAATGGTAGTGCCATGTTCCTTTGTGCTGCATAGCGTTTCCTCAACAGTAATTTCTTCATTTTTGTACTTACTAAGAGACTCGACGTCAACAGTTGTTTTATATTTGATTCCGGAACCGAGTGCAGCAGATTCAACACTCCAACATTTTCCAAACCAACACGCAGCTGTTTTCAGACCCATTCCAAACTCACTGCGAGATTTTTTCTTGGGTGGACTGTCCAACATAATCGCCCGCTGAAAGTCTCGAAAATCCATACCACAGGCGTTATCCCGTATTATGAGGTGATCACCGTTTACTCTATCACGCCTATACTCAATATCTACGGTTAGTCCATCCCAATATTTTGTGGATTCAAGTTTTTCAATATTGTCATAGTAACTCTGGGTTGAGTTATCAACAAATTCCGCTATTGCTGTCCAAGGATCGTATCTTATATTTTTGTATGTTGCATAAACACTGGTTGTTGGTCGAATATTAATCTTTTTTGCCATGTAGTTCACCATCCCACCCATCGTTAGCTAATAAAAATAATCGTTCCCCCAATATTTTTAATACTCGTACATTAACTGAGTTTCCAAGTTGTTTATATTGTGTGGCATCGGTCCCGCGAAATTTGAAACTGCCATGGAAACTCTGTAGATTTGCGGCTTCTCTGGGTGTTAATTTCCGAAAATGCTCTTTTTTCTTATCCCAAATGATAGGGGTATTTACAATAGCCACAAGAGATGGATAAAATGTGGGGCGCTTTGCACGGATTCCTGACTGCCGAATTTGTATTAAACAATCATGAATATCGGTGACATCTATTCCACAATTCCATTCAAATTTTTTAAACAACTTAATCCTATTGAGCATATCATATTTCTGAATCCACCTATCAATAAACTCTCTGTTATCTAAATATAGTTTCCTGTTTTTTTCTAAGAAATTTTTCTTCCACCTGGGCATGTCATCATACCCTTGAGATTGGAATACGGCCTGATCATTATCGACTCCAACACCAAAACTGTCTATCCAGATGGGAAATCCGATAATTTTAATCCCGGTGCCAATTCTGAATTCATCCCACGCAAAGATCATTTCTTCCTGTTCGTCGGAGATTATATAAGAATCATCGACATCTTCTTCAAGTATTGTCCATGCATCCCCCATCTTACACTTTCGAAAATACCTTTCTAAGTGTAGGTCTGTTTTATGGATAAATCCATTATTTAAAATTTTCTCATTGCGGATATCCTTCCGAATCCCAAGAATATACACTCTTTCGCGAATTTGGGGAATTCCAAAATCTGATGGAGAAAGGATAAGTGGATCTTCTGTAATATAGAAATTTCGTTGCATTAATTCGGAAGTAATAATCCCCCAATTTTCGGTTTTATCTGCTAAGTTCCTAACATTCTCAAGAATAACAAATTTGACTTCCGGATGCGCATCGAGGATGTCCATTATCGTGTAGAATAGATTTCCGCGCTTTTCATCCCGAAATCCTTTTTGGGTTCCAGCCTTACTAAATGGTTGGCATGGAAATCCAGCACATAAAACATCAAATGGTGCGATAGTTTTTGGATCTATTTTTGTTACATCCCGACGGATTTCTTTCTCTTCTGTGTGATAATTAAGTTGGTATGTCTTCCTGCATTCTTCATTAATTTCTGCTGCCATAACGCATTCTCCGCCTAGGTATCTCATTGCCTGATGAAAACCGCCTACACCAGCAAATAGATCTACAAATCTAAATCTGCTCCTCACAAAATCTTTTTTATGTGTGCGACGATCTTCTGGCTTTTTTGTGTCCTCAGGAATGCGCCACCTATTATCTTTTTTCACAGCGCCTTCAATGCGGCCTTTCTCACAGAGTACTGTAACCCAGGTAACAGAAACCCCCCATTTATGTGCAATTTCTTTTGTCGTCAAAAGCATTTTTTCACTCACCTTAATACAATGGTTCGCAACTATTATTTGAGGTCAAATCATCTTCTTATTTTCAACTATGTTAATAGTCGAAGATAACGGACTTTTTTGCTCAGGTACAATTTCCCATAATATCTTCTACCTTACAGGTTAATGCAGTACAAATTTTCAGCAGGATCTCAGTGGTAACATGACTGTTCCTACCCATATTTGTGACAGATGCGAAACCAATTCCCGCCAGTGCGCATAGATCTTTCTTCTTCATATCTTTGTCAATGGGAGGTTTCTGGAACTTATTATAGTTGAATTCCATAAACTTCCATAGGGAGATCCCTCCGTCTCAATAAACAAAATGCTCTGCCATGCGGCAGAGCATTTTTCGAGTTGCAGCCATGCCGCCAAGTTTTTTTCCAACACCTGACAGCGTTGTATATAATAATAGCATGTTCGACGGAAATACGCAAGGGAATCGTGCGTTCTTACGATTTTTAGTTCCTTTGCAGCCGAACTTCACGTACCTTTCTCGGGAGCCATCTGTTATATTTAAAGTCTCTGCTGTACAATTAAGAAAATGACTTGGTTCCAGATGCAATTTGGCTGCTTGTTACACAAGAAATGGTCTGATACAATACTGATATAAAAGCGTAACGAGCCAAAAGGATGGTGGTAAATATGCCAAATTTCCGTTGCCCGCATTGTGGTAGCCCGGTTATGATTCGTGGACATCGCTGGGAGTGTGGTTGGTGCGGTGATTCTGGGGAATTCCGGTCTCAGTACGGGAACAATGATGCGTCAATCGAATCAGCGCTGGAAGACCTTGAACAGGGCGTTTATGCCATCCTCA
>CALVMT010000121.1 GCA_944347775.1 uncultured Clostridia bacterium
TTTCAATCGCTTTGCGGCGCTCCTGCATCTCCTGCAAAAATGCCCTGCTCTTTTTCAGCCCATTTCTGAAAAATCCCACAAAAGAACGCTGGGTCAGCATAATCAAAGCAAGCAGCAAAAGGCAGGAGAGAATGATGATAGCTCCCGGGATCCCAAACCAGCTCTGCAGCAGGAGACCGACGCCGCCGCCTATGATCCCTCCCGCACGATGATCGGATGCCGCCACGGCAAACAGGTCATAAAATTCCCGCACATCCTTCTGATAGATCAGCTGCGCGTACGCGGAAATCGTCATCAGAACCACAAAACCCGCGCCGCATTTCTTCATGGCGAGAAGACTGTAATCATTGGCCAGGAGTACCGTCACCATAAGAAAGAATGCCACAGGCATCACATACTGGACGCAGCCGAATATTCCGAAGAAAAAACTTGCCAGCCAGCTTCCCACCGTACCGCACCACCCAAAATTACTCAGCATCAGAATCAGCATAACGCCAAAAGAGGTCACCAGCTGGATCTCGTTTTTCATGGGTATCCCCTGCGGTTCTTTCTGCGATCTGGTCTTTGCGTCCGCCGGACGTGCTTTACCGCGGGTCTTCCGGGTTCTCATAGAAGTTCTGGAAACAGAACTCCCTGTGCTTTTTCTTCTGGATGTTCCCGACTGTTTCGCGCCGGAATCTTTTTTATTTGTAAGTTTACTTTCTGCCATATCCTAACTCCCTTTTTCCGCGCTTTCGCGTAAAATAATCTGTGAAAGCCAGATGTCCATATACCTTGCACTCCATCATACCATAAATGCCACAAGAAAAAAAGAAGTGTTTTTGAAAGAAATAACAGTTTTTGTTATCAATTGTCTGAACAGTTTTTTCTGTTTTTACTAAATATTTTTATTTTTTCCCACTGTGTTCCTTTTGTTTTTTCTGATATTGTTGGCTTTTTACGTAATTGATCTGATCGTGCAGCCAGCGTAGTGTATCCGCAATTCCCCCTACCTGATCGGCCAGGCCTGCCTGTACGGCCTCTTCTCCCACAAGTATCGTTCCGAGATCCTTTGCCATAATTCCCTTCCGCAGCATCATGTTTTCCAGATCAGCTTTATCCGCCCTGGAATGCTTCTCTGTAAAATCCAGAATCCGATCCTGAATTAATTTAAAATATTCAAAAGTCTGCGGCGCTCCGATAACCGTTCCGTTAAGCCGTACCGGATGGATAAGCATCGTCGCCGTAGGAGCGATCACCGTGTGATCGGAAGCCACAGACAATGGTACGCCAATAGAATGGCTGTCCCCGATGATCAGCGACGCCACCGGCTTGTCCAGAGATGTGATCATCTCCGCCAGCGCCAGTCCACAGGAGCAGTCCCCTCCCATGGTGTTGATCAGAATCAAAACGCCGTCAATCGCCCCGTCGTCCTGCGCTCTGGCAAGAAGCGGAAGCAGATGTTCATATTTTGTCGTTTTGATCCGCGCTCCGGACAGATCATGCCCTTCAATTTCTCCAATAATTGACAAAAACAGAATACAGTGTCCCTGTCCGCTGTGCATCAGATATTCTTCGCCCAGTTCCATCAGACGGGACATTTCCTTTTCTTCCATATTAATGTGCCTCCTGTATCCCCATTCGCGTATTCCACCGTTTTTCCCGTTTATATAAAAAGGATATGCTCTTTTTTCTTTTTTTATACAGGAGCCGTACTATACAAAAACAGAAGCCACACTATACAAAAACCGCCGCAGACTATGTCCGCGGCGGCACATCCGCTCAGATCAGCCAAGACCATATTGCCGCAGCAGCGCGGTCAGCGTCCCATCCGCCTGCATCTGTGCAAGGGCCGTCGTCAGTTCTTCCGGGATACCCCGGGCGGCTGACGCACTCAGGCAATGACGGCTGAAATATTTTTCACTCGTTTTTACTATCTGCAATTCCGGATCCGCCTGCATCCGCACAGCAGCATTGCCGGCATCCATAACTACCGCCGACGCATATCCACCGGTCAGATCTCCCATCGCCTCTGTTCCATTCTGAAAACCTATGGTCTCTCCATCATACTTTGCCGCCAGATAACCGGCAAATGCCTCTTCGCCGGTATCGGCTCTGGAAGCGATGTTCTGATCACGCAGATCAGACATTTTTTTCATACCGGTTCCCTGCTTCACCAGAAGACTGAGACCGGTCTGATAAAACGGCTGTGTCTGCACATACTCTGACAGATTGCCGGCAGGCGGTTCCATGGTTCCCAGAAACACGTCGCAGTCTTCCCCATCTGCCGCAATAGACTCCGCCGCGCTCATAGTCTGGAACTCCCAGGTACATACTGTATTTTTCGCCAGACTTTCCATCAGATCCACATACAATCCCGATTCATTTCCTTCTTCATCCACAGAGTAATAAGGCGCGTTGTCCGCCTCTGCTCCGACTATATAATCCGGACGGACAACCTCCTTTTTTTCCGGCTCTTCCTTCGCGCCGCAACCTGCCAGAGCGACCGCTGAAAACAAAATAAGCGGTAAAACAACTGCAGAGGCTGCATATACTTTAGAAAAGCGCCGGACACTCAAAGTTTCTTTTTTTGTTCGCATGGCTATCCTCCATTGATCTGATTCTGTCAGAAAACCGGACAATGCCTCTTCGCCGGTATCGGCTCTGGAAGCGATGGTCTGATCACACAGATCAGACATTTTTTTCATATCGGTTTCCTGATTCACCAGAAGTCTAAGACCGGTCTGATAAAACGGCTGCGTCTG
>CALVMT010000122.1 GCA_944347775.1 uncultured Clostridia bacterium
CGCTGTCATTGCCCCATATGTGCCATAAAAGATTGCCCGAACTGCGGAAAGGAGTTCT
This sequence comes from uncultured Clostridia bacterium, assembly GCA_944347775.1. GTDB lineage: Bacteria > Bacillota > Clostridia > Christensenellales > Christensenellaceae > QANA01. The sequence goes on from CALVMT010000122.1 coordinate 59, forward strand.
GTGATGCTGGAACAGTATGATGATTTATTGACCGTCGAGGAGGCATGTGAGGTACTGAAAATGGGAAAAAACGCTCTCTATAGTCTTCTTGGGACCGGAACATTGAAGGCCTTCCGGAACGGACGTGTGTGGCGGATCCCCAAGCAGGCTGTAATTGAATTTATCTGCTCACAGTCCAAGTTAAGCTGACAAAAGTCCCTGGACATCAAACCAAGAGACACAATTATCCTTGTTCCCTATAAGCTTAGCAATAGGCCTGGATCCGGCGTTTTTCTATAACCTCCCAGTCATCTCAAAAGGTGTAGGCAACCTTTTTGATTATCGTGGGCCTCCCAGAAATATGTCCTTTGTGTTATGCTCACAGTTAATCTCCAAAAATTGACAGAAAGATTTGTGTAAAAATCATCGCGGGATGCGGATGAGAACTCTGAAATAAAGCTGACCACTACCGATAAAATTCATGTCGAAGGCATGCACTATGCCGCTCTTGCCTAGACTGAAGCGGACGTAGCTAAGTTTTCCAGGCTCACTCCTGATTGTGCGGTCGCATTCGGGGTGGAAATAGTTGTTGAAGCCGATCGCCACTACGGCGTTCGCGATCTAGTCGAGGTCCTGAGTATCGTAGACAGGGCGAAAGGCACTTACGTTTGCACGCTTTATGATAAACAATGCTTATAAATATTTCTATATTTGGCGTAGGAACGATTAAAAACGGTGCTACGTTAAAAAATTGGGAGAGATATAGCCTATAGTGGAACAGACACCACCTCGCTTTAGTGTTTTGAGTTTCGCATGGTAATTACATTTTTGAAAATTCTCTGTTTTAGTATGGTTGCATATCTATTTAGGACGTGCCCACTTTCAGGGAGCAGGCGGCAGAATTAATGTCTCCAGCAATCACATTGACAATGATGCGGTATCAGATTAGAATAATTAAATAAATCATTTATTATATATTTTATATAGAAAATAGAAGCATATAATCTGTCTAATCAGGAGGATAAACAGGGCAGAAGAGTAATAATATATGGGCTGTTATATCCTGAGAGAAATGGAGGACGACTATGATAGATAGGGCGCTTCTATATAAGGTGTTGGATACGCTAGACGAGTGTATATTCATAGTGGATGAGTCAGGGACCTTTATATATGCGAATAAAGCCCATTTAGCCGCCTTAGAGGAAACACCAGACACAATTATTGGGAATAATGCGTTGGACATGCAGCGCAATAAACAGACAAATATTAGTGTTTTTGAAATTGTAAGAGAGACAGCTTCTCCCGTAATGATTCGTCAGCTTTATGTCAACAGCTCTGGAGATACGTTTGATACACTAATTCGCCAGACCCCGATCATTGAAAATGGCAAGCTGAAGTATTCTATCGGCGTATGTAAACAATGTATCAAACTCTACACCGATAACGACAGTCTCCATCGTACAGCGACCAGATATCCGTCGTTTATCTATGCTGATCCTCGGATGCGTGAGGTCGTAGTACAAGCAAACCGGATTGCCAATCTTGACGTAAATGTCCTTCTGACGGGTGAGACCGGCGTAGGAAAAGATGTTTTAGCAGAGTATATTCATGAGCAAAGTCGGCACAGAGCGGAACGTATGGTTAAGATAAATTGCGCTGCAATCGCAGAAAATTTATTTGATTCCGAAATGTTTGGCTATGAGAAGGGCACTTTTACCGGGGCACTCTCCGGAGGAAAAATGGGCCTCATCGAATCGGCGAACGGTGGTTCTTTATTTTTAGACGAGATCAACTCACTGCCCCTGTCCGCCCAGGGAAAGCTGCTTTATGTCATCGAAAATAAAGTGATTCGTCGTGTGGGATCCTCAAAAGATACGACTGTTCATTTCCGACTAATCACTGCATCGAACCAATGTCTAGAAGAGTGCGTAAGACGACAGGAATTTCGTCAGGACCTGTTTTATCGTCTGAATATTATTACGATCCGGATCCCACCGCTTAGAGAGCGGCCAGGAGATATTTTGCCCCTAGCTGAATATTACGTTCAAAAGTATAACCGCCGATATGGCAGGAAGGTTGTTTTGACAGCCAACTTTCGCAAAGAGTTAAAAAAACATACCTGGCCAGGGAATGTCCGAGAACTGAAGCATCTGATTGAGCGCGTTGTGATTGACGGTGAGGTCCCCGAAAAAATGGATCAATATCAGGCGCCGTCGATAGATATGTCCGTTGTCGACGGAATATCAGAAAAAACGCCGCTGAAATATGCCCCTCAACCAATTACGGGTACATTATTGACGCCGCTGTCAGAGCAACTGGAAGAATGTGAGAAGCAGATACTCATTTATGCCCTTCACAGTGGTAAAAGCAACAGGGAAATTGCTATGGAACTGAAAATTGATCCAGCAACTCTTTCCCGAAAAATCACAAAGTATAAGTTGAGATTTCGTAACTGATCTAAAGCGTTATCAACCCAGTAACTGGGTTGTTCAGCGCGGATATAAAGCGCAAACATTTCTCCGGAACGGCACTGGACCATTGTATAATTTGCTTTTTGATTTCGATATCCCCTGATGTAGCTAAACTGAACCGTTGCCACTCTAGAGGACAGTGAAAAACCATAAAATCTCCTTGGCCAGCAGCCTCTAGGTTGCTGGCCACTTTTTGCATAAAGAAAACCGCTCACTTGGCGAGCGGTTTTCTTTATGCAAAAAGTGAACGCCAACACCTATTAGGCGCTGACGTTCACAATACCCTTTATGGCTTTTGTGAGCTATGCGTTTCACGCGTGGTCTCGACTGACCCCTATTGGGGGGGCTGACATCTCCAATTATTCGTCTTTATATGCAATTATTTTATTGGTTGTTACTTCCATTCTTTGAGGCACAGGAATCACCCCGCCTCTGTGAATCAGATAGGCGTTTTTCTCAAATTACAGGCTTCTATACGATCCTACTTTCTATAGCCAAAAATGTCATCTATCTCCTGTGGTATCCGCGGTTTGGCCGCTTTTCCATAAAAGCCGCATATGCTTCTTTGGAGTCTTCCGTAACATAAAGTTGGCCAATTTCTTTGACGTTGAAATCTTTTCCCTCACG
>CALVMT010000123.1 GCA_944347775.1 uncultured Clostridia bacterium
AGCTGCTGCCATGGTATGCTCCCTCGGAATGTCAAACCAAGTAAATGTAAAAATATGAATTTGCCGTCTCAGAAAATGTTCTCTGAGACGGCATTTTTGGTATATAGGTTGATTTGACGTTTACATAAGTTTTTTTCAATTCTTTCTTTAACCACATATATATTGGGCTTTTTTTCCATGCGGTAGTGTCCAATTGCCATCCCCCAATTAAAAAATATTATTAGCTGATACCGATAGAATTATCGTTATCGTTCGAATCATTCCCTGATATATCTACGGATTCTGCACTACTTTCACTTTCCGTGCTTCCAACACTGTCTGAATATGAATTGTTTTCCTCTGCCATTTCTTCATTTATATCCGCATTTAATTCCTCATTCAACAACGAAAGACTTTCACCAATTGTATGACTTTCAGACACAGTTGGATCAATATGATTAGGATCGTTAATGCTTTCCGATAAACTATTGTATGTTTCTTCAGTTATGTCCCCACGAACATATGATGTATATGTTTGATCATTTTGCATAGACGTTCGCATTGCTTGATTGTTATCCAGCGCTGTGTTTACATCCTTGAAATGTGAGTCACGTTCAGCAACGTAATCTTTATAGGCAGGATCAGAACTATATCTATCTTTTTCTCCAATGACAAAAGAAGCTGCTTTATTGTTACTATCTAACTCGTTACACTGCATATCATATTGAGGAGAGGTTCGAGCATAATTATATAAATTACCATTTTGATCTCTTGCAGTTTCAACTCCCATCATATTTCTAGTGTACTCATCATATCCAATTCCATTATTAACACAATACGTCTGATATGCGTGGTTACTTTCATGAGCAAAAGTGTCCAACGTTTCATATGAAGAGAAATTACTAACATTTATATTCATCTGATTTGTTGTGCTATTATAAGAGCCATAGGATGTTACCCTTGAAGAGGAAACAACCACTGCTGGCTCTCGCCCTTGCTCGGCAGCCGTTCTGTTCTCTAACTCTTGAATAACACCTACTCTATCATTCTCCTTCATCTGACTCCAATTATCAGATTTAAAAGAGTCTAATAACTGATCATTAGAAAACTTCGAATAATCCTTTGTTTCGTTCTGCTCAGAATTATGATTATTCGATCCCCAGTTTATAATCATAATCCCACCTCGCTTACCCGATGTGTTCCACTGTCATTATCACTAATCAGTTTTTTCTCAAATAGCAATATAGCCATCAGTTTATCATCAGAAATATATGGTTCCAAAGAATTTGCGGTTTCTATCGCTTCGTCAAAACGTTTCATTTGCCTGAGGCAGTCAATAAGAATCATCGCAATTTCTTCATCAAAATTGCACTTCAAATATCGTTCAAAGTTTCTAATTGCTTTTTCACATGCCTTATCTGCATTAACTGAATTTGTTTCTTTAAGATACCAATATGCTAATAAATAATTATATCCAGCCTCTTTAGCGTCTTTATCCTTAACCGCCAAATATCCCGCCAATAACAGTTTTTTTCCAGTGTTGTCAAACTGTCGATTCTTCAACATATCCGTATAAACTGTTGATTTTACAGAAGCTTTCAAGTCTTCTGTTATGGCTGTATAAGGTTTTGATGTTGCAAATCCACAAGCTGGGCAGAGTAAAACTCTATCGTATAATGCTGGATTATGTGGATTTGTATCTAAATCTACGTCCGCATAAGAAGAGTAACCCTTTAGTAACTCCGCCACATAGTTTTTTCCACAGCACGGACATTTTATGACCTTTTTTACATAGCTAGACATATGTTAAGCCTCCTTATAACCATCGTACTTTTCGGTTATATATATATTCACTCATTTTAAGAATGCTAATACAACTCTTATCATCTAAATTATCAATTTCATGCTCTTCAACTCTATAAGTATCAACTTCTTTAGTGCTATTCCCGGAATAAACCATACGATGACCAAAAATAATACTTGTCCATGAATATGGATCTAGTCTGTAGACAGAAGACATCGGTGCTTGATTATGTGACACCTCTAATTTCTTAGTTGCTCCACTAAGTGCAGACCAATACTTAAGCGCCGCAGGAACATTTTGTTTAAAAACAAAGAAAGAATTACAGTAATTCGCTGGATGCTCTGTAACACTAGATGAATTATCAAGCCACCAACTTATATTTGGCTCTGTAAAGAAAACATTACTATTATCTCCCTTCGCTTGACTTGCTTGTAAAAGTCGTATAAAATTTTGCGCACACTCTTTCACGTTTACATCTTCGAACATACAAACGCAACCTTGCGCATTATTCGTTTCTTCAACAATCAGGCGCTTAAGGAATAGGTCTAAAAGAATTTTTGATTCTTTACTCTTTACGCCTTCCGAAAGGTTGATAAGCACAATCATTTTATTATCAAATACCTGTTTTAACGTTAATCTCCCAGACAACATTTTCGCTAATCCATTTGCTTTTATTTTTTTTGCGAAACTACAGAATTTCATCATTTGCATCTGGTAAACACCACTGATTCTCTGCCATTCAGATACTAATGTTTGATATTCAGACATAGAAACAGCGTTCTTAGAAAGCAGATCATCATACTTCTTTTTTAGCCAGTCAAACGTATAATCGCCTAATTTTAGAACTTTAAATTTTTCCTTTGGAACCGATATTTTAAGAGCATCAAAAATTTTGTCCAACCAAATCAGAGAAAAATCCTCCATTGCATTGTCCATGGATATGTAATATGACATTATTTCAATGATGTACTCCGGTATGGTATCGAGTGAAAGTCCTTTGAATAAGTTGATTTCTCCAACCACACTGTTTAAATCAAGCACAACGCCACGATTTCCCACATTACCATTCTCTATTTCAGTCGCAAAGTTACTGGAGAACTGATTGTTGACTCGATTTCTTATGTAAATGATAGGCTTACTAAAATTAGCAGCATCATATAACAAAGTATCAATTAATGCTCCTCGCCCTACGGATGTGGATCCCGCAATAATGGCATTATTCAAATTGATTGAACTTGTCTTTTGACTTAATCCTAAAAAACCACTATTTGAAACATCAATATAATTACCATTCTTAATTTCTATGGTACATGAATTGTTAATTGATGCTAAAGCATTCCACAAACCCATCTAATCGCCTCGTTTTCTTACTTTTTCTGCTTAAGATAATCGTCGTATTTCAAAAACTGAAACAAAATAGGATTTTTTGTTAAGACCGGAATACCAATAATTGCTTGACCTGTCTTTAACTTTAATATATCGTTATCAGTAACCACGTCATCTCGTTCTCTTGTTTGACCACCTGTAATATTTAGATTATCATACACATAAATGCGCTTACCAAATAGGCTTTTAATATATTCTCGGGTTTCGCTGTCAACGGTTCTAAAGTTAACGCTTGTCAAAAAACCTGACAGAATACTTCGAGCCATTGGTTTTCCATAAACATCATCAATTTGTAAAATATTCTGAATTCCAATTATGAATTTCGCACCTAATGCACGTCCAAAATTGACACCGGCATCCATATAGTCTAATTTGGGTAAAAGTCTAAACTCATCTATCACAAAGAAAACATTTCTTTTAACTCTATGGCGGCTCAATGCCTCTTTAATAGCAAAATCCAAAATTGCTTTGTAGATTGGAGCTAACACTTGTCCTTGGCGAATATCATATTCAACAAACAGGACTTTACTTCCCGGGCTTGAAATAAATTCTCTTACGGAAAAACTACCATCCTTTACAAAGTTCCCTTTAAATATTTCAAGTAAGGTGTTTCTAAGGGTAGCCAAAACCGATGCCCCTTGATCATTAAACTTAAATCCTAAGTTCGAATCTAATCTTCCCAAATAATCCACTAGCTGGTTTAATTCGCTATAACATCCAGGTGATGTAAAATCTTTGACTATTTCCTCTACCGGTTTTTGAGAATATTCAAATATCATTCGATTTGTAACTGCATTTGGATTTCTTGTCTGGATATAGTATTTTTCGCAAAGGACTTTACTTATTCCGTAAAATATGTTCTTTGCTGCCAATGTGAAAAATGGGTTGTTCTTATCCTTATCTATCATTGGCTGAAACAAAATAGAACTCATTTCGAGCAGAGCATCATTAATCTCCTGCCTTGTTGCTGAAGGGGGGAGGTCAATTACTGCTTCTTTGAAAACATTCCAAAAAACAGTACTAATTCCATCGTTAGACAAGAACTTCACATTAAGTTTAGGATATAATTGTGCCGGGAAGCGCTCAGCAAAATCACCTTTTGAATCAAAGATAATCATAACATCGTTTTTTCCCATTTTATCTAGTAGCTGATCAAGCAATTCACATATCGCATTAGTTTTTCCAGACCCTATACCACCCGTGAACAGTATATTCTGACTCAATGCAGGTGGAATCAAAGGGAGTTCGATTTGATTGCCGGAAAATTTGATAAACTGTTTTCCCGAAAAAAACTTCTTTTTTATCGTATCATCATCAATCTGGTTGGGATCAAATTTATCAACCAATTCCAACCCATTAATCGTTAACTCTCCCATTGATATATCACCTCTTATATTCTTAGAAATTCAACTGCTTTTTTGCAGTAATCGTATGACCATTCTTATCATCAGCCGTCACTTCAATAATTCCATCCGTAGTCAATGTCATATGTAAACGCGCAGAAGTACCTTTGGGCATAGGTTTAGGAAACTCCAATACAACTCTCATGATCGGAGAAACGCTTCCTCTTTCATAGTCATACTCACTAACAGCATTTGAATTTTCAATAATATCAAAATACATTTTTGTTTGTCCGTCTCGTGTTGTTGAAAATCCCTGATCTTGCGTAATTGGTAACCTGTCACCCCTTTTTATCAAATTAACAACTATCATGTCATCGGGATCTTTGTCATAATCCCTACAGCAATCCGTTCCGTATGAAAATGCAGCTATATCTGACAAAAACGTATCTTTTCCATCACAAAACTGTGCGTAAATTGCAGCACCTACAGCTATTGCTTTCTCAGGCTCAAACACTTGAATGCTTTTTCCAGGGAACGCTCTTTTTAACCCCTCTTGAACTTGAGGCATATTGGAACTTCCTCCTACGCAAATAATGCGATCAATTCCATTCGCATTATTTCGTTCAAGAACCTTCTTTGTCACATCAATCGTTTTATTTAGTAAGTCAAGTGTCAACTCATCAAAAATCGCCTTTGTCAATGGAATCTGATATGTTCTGCCATTCACTTCAACTCTTGCCCTGACTCTGTCACGATAGTTGTTGCCAACTTTTTCACTAAAAGAATGCTTGGCACTAATAGCCGCACGTTTTATTTTTTCTTTGTAACCAGGATTCCCGGAAATAGATAAACCTGTCTGTTTCTCTAATTCGTGGATAATATATGTTTCCAACTTTGCATCCCAGTTTTTTCCTCCAATGCGAAGCATGTCAGAATCAACAACTGTATATTTTTCTTTGGATGCACTATTCGCTTCTACAATTGCGATGTCACAAGTGCCTCCACCAAGATCGTAAACAAGAATTCTTGTTTTATCGGCTAACGATGTATTAAAATATGCTAGTGCAGCCGCAACAGGCTCCTTAATAAATCCTAGAACTTTAAGTTGTGGTCCGCCTTGTGCTATTGGTATTTCAGCCGCCTCTCTAATAAATGCTTTTTCGTTATGTTCAAAAGCAGCTGGGACTGAAATAACTACTCCATCCAGATGGTCATCAATCAATTTCGTTTTAGCAGTCTCTATCGCATTTTGCTTTACACTGTTTAGAATATGTCCCACAATCTGCTTAGCCGTGAATGTTTTGCCATCTGCTGTAAACGTGGAATTTAACTCTAACTTAATTTCTCTTTTTAAATTTTTAGCATCTGACCCCTGTCCGGCTTCTTCTGCCTCTTCTCCAATCAGTACTCCATCCCACTCGCTATAGTAAAACACAGATGGAATACCATATCTTCCACCTGGAAGAAGAACGACGTTCTGTCCGAGATAAGAAGTTGCTGGAAGAGAAAAACTTGTTCCAAAATCAATACCAAGTTTCATTTTTGCCCTCCACTCGTATCCTTTCTTTTTGAATCACAATGCTACCATACCTAAAACCGCTTCTAAGACTTTCTTTGACTACGGATGATCTCGGCGAAAAATTATCACTATCAACTACTTCGTGAATTGTCCTATCGAATGCAATACCTGAAGAACTCGTTATCTCTTCGATGCCGAAAGCGGCCAAATTATCAACTAATACGCTTTGAAATTCTTCGTCATTCTGCACTGCATTATTATAGTCTTTGTTTCCACTAGCCTCAGAAACAGACACATGATAATCATAATTATCCGAAATCAAATTAAACAAATCAATGCTCATCCTTGCGAACTGAAGAACATAATTATCTGTTAAATCACTTGAAAATGACATTATCCGCTCTAACATCGAACTAATCGCACGCTGAATTCCAAGTAACCTACCACTTATATCA
>CALVMT010000124.1 GCA_944347775.1 uncultured Clostridia bacterium
CAAAAGCCATGTTCGGCGAGTCGACGCAGATTCGTTTCCGTCCGCACCACTTCCCGTTCACCGAGCCGTCTGCCGAAGTCGACGTCTCCTGTTTCGCCTGCGGCGGCAAGGGCTGCAAGCTCTGCAAGGGCGAGGGCTGGCTCGAGATCCTCGGCGCGGGCATGGTGCATCCGAACGTGCTCTCCGGCTGCGACATCGACCCGGACGAATACAGCGGCTTTGCGTTCGGTATGGGAATCGAGCGCGTGACGATGATAAAATACGGCATCGACGATATGCGCTATCTGTACGAGAACGACATCCGCTTTTTGTCGCAGTTCTAAAAATAATAACAGCGGATTGACCATATACGGCAATAGAGCCGCGATTGGCGCGGCAAATATACGACCACGCATACGATATGAGCTAAGTCTGAAAATAAATTTTCAGACACGAGTTTTGTGACTTCGCGGTCTTCAACCGCGATTTGCTTCGCAAACCGTCACAAAACATCGACATAGCAAGGTAGACTTCGCTTACGCGAAGTCATGGTCATAATTATGAATAATAATGGCATCCCCGTTACCTTTCCGACGAGAATTTCGGAGCTTGAATTCAACACGGTCATGGACACCGGATTCTTTGGCGAATACACGCTCACGCCGGAAATCCACTCGCACCCCTATTATGAGCTGCTCGCGGCTCTCCGGAATGATTTCCGCGTGGAAATGCTGGACGGCAGCGCAATAAGCATGAAGCCGGGCTGCCTTTGCATAATACCTCCCGCTTGCTTTCACGCGACCTGTGCGGACGACATAATGCCGGAAAAGCTCGCGGTGCGCTTCTCATTCAGACGGCAGAGACGAGTCGACGATTCGGGGCTATACCGTCTGTGCAACGATATATTTACAAAAATTACAGCTCCGGTCACTATATATTCGCCCGAGCTTTGCGCGATTATGAAAGAACTGCGTCAGGAGCTAAAAAGCTCCAAAATCGCGTCAAACGAGCTTGTGCAATCTTTGTTTACACAGCTGTATATCCGAATGCTGCGTATGCTCGACGCTCCGGAGCAGAGCAAATCTCCGGCGCCAACGCTTACCGACGACAACAACACGCGCTACTACAAAATAGAAATGTTTTTCACCGACCATTACAGCGAGCAGATCACCGAAAACGACCTCGCAGTCGAGCTGGGACTCAGCAAACGGCAGCTCAGTCGGATTCTGCGCAGTATATATGGCATGAGCTTTCGTGAAAAGCTGATCGACACACGCATGAGCAAAGCTTTAGTTCTGCTGCGTTCTGACAGCAGTATTATAGACGAAATCGCAAATTCAATCGGTTACACATCGCCGTCCGGTTTTCACATCGCGTTCAAAAAGCGGTTCGGTGTGTCCGCGGGCGAGTATCGCAGGCTGTCAAGGGAGAAATAGTTTAATAATGGGACGCCCTGCGGCAAAACTTGTCGCAGGGCTGTATTTACATAATGGTCATTTTATTATATAATATAGTTAACAAGAAAGGAACTTGACTTATGAACAAACTAAAATTTTCGGGCATTCTGCCCGCACTCATGACCGCGTTCGGCGACGATGGGATTGATAAGGACAAAATCAAGCTGCATATAAAGCGTCTTGCCGCGGCAGGCGTCAACGGTTTTTATATCGGCGGTTCGAGCGGCGAAATGGTGCTCTGCTCTGTCGATGAGCGCAAACGTCTGCTTGAAGCGGCGGTCGAAGCGGTCGACGAGCTTGGCGAGCGGCTTTCGGTGATAGTCCACACCGGCGCGATGTCGACCTACGACGCGCTCGACCTGACTCGCCATGCTGATAAGACCGGCGCGACCGCGGTCTCGTCAGTGACTCCGCTTTACTACAAGTATAACTTCACCGAAATTAAGCATTACTACGAGCAGCTCGCTAACGCGTCGAATCTGCCGGTCATAATCTACAACATACCGGCGATAACCGGCACGACTCTGTCTCACGCCCAGCTTGGCGAGCTGTTGTCGATAGACAATGTCGGCGGAATGAAGTTTACATCGTCCGACTTTTTCACACTGAACCTGCTGACGCAGGAATTCCCCGACAAGGTATTCTATAACGGCTCGGACGAGATGCTGCTGTCTGGACTCGCCGCCGGTGCGGACGGCGGAATCGGCACTACATATAACTTCATCCCGAAGCATATTGTCGGTATCTACAAAAACTTCCGTGACGGTAATATATCTAAGGCTCACGAGCTGCAAAGCCGCGCGAACAAGATTATAGACACGGTCGTCCGGCTCGGAACGCTCCCCGCGTCAAAGTATATGATAAAGCTGTCCGGGCTGGATTACGGCGAATGTCGCGAGCCTTTCCTGCCGCTGTGCGACGCGTCAAAGCGTCAGCTTGAAAGCGTTTGGGAAGGCATAGCTGATTTTGAAAAGTAATAGAATTTGAATATCAACTAAGATATTGTATCAACTCAAATGAGTGATATAAATCAATTGTGAAAGGAAAGGATATTATGAAACGTATTTCGTCGCTTGTCCTTGCTCTGCTGCTCCTTGCTAATATTTACGCTTGTCAAAGCGGGACGCCGGCGTCTGACGACGAAACCACCAGTACCGCCGAGACCACATTGCCAGAGGAGACGACCGCCGAGCAGCTGACGCTTGACCTGCCTGAAGCTGACTACGACGGCTATACGGTCACCTACCTCACCTGTGAGGGCTACTGCGAGCATTTCAAGCTCAACATTGACGAGGAAAACGGCGATACATTGAATGACGCCGGATAT
>CALVMT010000125.1 GCA_944347775.1 uncultured Clostridia bacterium
CCTTCGGAGGCGCAGGCAGCCGTCGTAGGCGCGCCGGTGCGCGACGGATGGTATTTTTCGGGGAGCCTGGACGCGATGAAAGACGTCGTAGAAGCAAAATTTACGCAGAATCCCGAGCTTGCGGCGAAACTCGCCGCATCGGACGACAGCACGCTCACGTATAAAAACGGCGGGCAGGGCAAATTCTGGAGCGTCGACGCGAACACCGGGGAGGGAGAGAACCATCTTGGCAAGATACTGATGCTGGTCAAGGAACACATCACCGATTTAAGGAATCTCAACGGAAATGCGTCGGCCCGCGTGCAGGAAGAGTCCGCGAAACACGCGCTGCCTCTCGCAGCGGACGAGCGCGTCATGTCGACAGCCGTTTCGACGAGATGCCGGTGACGGAAATATATTTTGATTTTGTATAAAAGGAGATACAGATATGGCAGACAATCGTGAAAAAGAACAGTACGAGCGCAAGACGGAAGACCTGCTCAGCGGGAGCGTTTTCGTCCACAGGTCATACGACAGAGGGAAAACGATAGTCGGGACGATTTCTGGCGAGGTGAAGAAGACCACGATAACGAAGAAAGATGACGGAACGCAAATCTACACGGCGGCGTTTGACCTGAAGCCGCTGCAGGCGAAAGCCCCGGCGATTTCCGTCGATATACGCAGCATGGAGCCAATAGACATGAGTCCGTTCGAACACGGCGCGCTGCTCGCCGTCACAGGACAGAGATTTCTCGTCACGCCGCGCGATAAGGACGGGCGCGCCGCTGGAGAGCGCAGGCCGGTCCTCTTTGCCAGGTCGGTACACAGCGCCGTGCTCGGCGAAAACAACAGGCCCGAGATAATAGAGACTGTGATCCCAGCAGATAAGATGACGAAGACGGAATTTTACAGAGCGGCGAACGAGCTGCTTACAGGCTATGTTTTCAACAGCAGATACTCTGTTTTTAACGAGCGAATAAGCTACATGACCGACCGCGGCGAGGCCGGGCTGTACGGCTATGTCAGCCGCTTTTCCGTATCTTCGCCCAAATACGTCGAAGGGAAGAGGGCGGTAGGCAAGGACGGCAAGGCCGAGTATGAATACACGAAAGTCGATATGGTGACGAAAGAACCGATAGACGTTCAATCTTTTATTTCGACTAAAGAGCACCCGCAGCGTCTGAGCCTGAAAGGCGCTTACAGGCTGTTCGATTACAAAGACGCAAACGGGAAGTGGCACAACAACATCGTGACGTTCGAACCGGTGATTTTGTCGAAATATATCAAGAAAGAAGCAGAGCCGAGAGAACAAGACGAGAAGCAGGTACAATCCAAAGCGATACGCAGATAGCCTGTTTAATTGCCTGACGAGCGGCACGCAGGACAGAGGGTGAAGCAATACCCAAGCGCAAATTATAGTCACGCTATGTGGCGTTTGGTTTGATAATGTGTCGATTGAAGATAAAAAGCTACGGTTTGTGCGACGATTGTCAGATAGAATGCAACCTATAATTAGAAAAATTCATGACGGATTCTGCAAATCTATATTGCCGCTACTCGATGATACAGCTTCGTTTAAGCAGGATATTGACTGCCTTTGCCGGCATAAAATAAGCTGCGACTGCTGTGAATCTAATAGACAATCTAACATAATCTGATAATTAATTATTATTATCAGATTATGTTAGATCGTTAGAAAAGGCCGTTGATGCCTGATAGCAATATCGTCTAATTAAAGCGTTAATATACATATGGAATCAAAAATACCGTAGTTGCTTTTGCAAATTACGACGGAGGTACAATTTACATCGGAATCGGCGATACCGATGGGACTATGCTGCGCGTGCCTAACGCGATGCGCGATTCCAGCAGAATGTTCATCTTTCATGTGACTCAACGGGAAACTTTTTCTGTCTCCGTGTCTACTTTTATAATAGTATCAGAGGTGTGAAAAAAGAGACAGTATTGTGACCGTTTTTGTGTCTAGCCTCATAAGATAGGTCAAGGCTTAAACAGCCCATAAACACAGGATTTATAGGCGTTTGTCAGCACATGATATGTCTTAAAAATGTAGCCAGTGTCTGCTTTTAAAAAATAAAAATCCACAAAAATGCTACGTATGCCCACTTTTGGAAAGCTAATCTCAAGAATAATATTTTCCACGCCCACTGCTATTGAGAAGAAAATATAAATTTTGCATGTTTTATGATATATAAAAATATAATTTTTGCATAATTATGCTTTGTTAAAAACCTGTATTTTGTATATACTGTCGTCGCAATGAGGTGACAAGCCTATGTATAAGAGGAAAATCTACGAACGGTTATTACAGTGGAAAAGCGAGCCTCAAGGTAAAACGGCACTTCTGATCGAGGGAGCCAGGCGTGTCGGTAAATCTACCGTTGTGGAAGAGTTCGGTAAAAAAGAATATGTAAGTTATATAATGGTCGATTTCTCAACGACATCCCAGACGGTAAAAGATCTGTTCAATGATTTATCTGACCTCAACTATTTGTTCCTTCAGCTCCAGCTTCTTTATCGGACAGATCTTACAGAGCGGAAGTCCCTGATTGTTTTTGACGAAGTACAGCTGTGCCCTCCAGCAAGGCAGGCGATAAAAGCGTTGGTCAAAGACGGACGCTATGACTATATCGAAACTGGGTTGCTCATCTCGATAAAGAAAAATGTAAAAAACATACTTATCCCCAGCGAAGAGGACAAAGTCAATATGTATCCGATGGATTACGAAGAATTCCTCTGGGCTCTGGGCGACAGCGCCACACCTTCCATTCTGCGGGATTTAGCCAGCCGGCGCAAGCCGGTCGGGGAACAGCTGAATCACAGGCTTATGCGCGACTTCAGGTTATATATGCTTGTGGGCGGGATGCCGCAAGCGGTCAGCGAATATATCGAAAGCAACAACTTCAGGAAAGTCGATATGGTGAAGCGAGTCATCCTAAAACTTTACGATGATGATTTTAGGAAGATAGATTCAACCGGCAGACTGTCTATGCTGTTTGACGCAATTCCCTCCGAGCTGAATAAGAACAGTTCGCGCTATCAAGTTTCAAGTGTCCTCACGAACAGGAGAGCTGAACAAATATTAGATCTGTTAACGGAATTGAAAGATTCGAAAACCGTAATTATGTCTTATCATGCAAATGATCAAAATGTCGGTATGTCGAGCAGTAAAGATCTTACGAGATTCAAAATATTCGCTTCCGATACTGGGCTGTTTACCACATTGGCGTTCAAAGACAAAGATTTCACCGAAAACGTAATATATGAAAAACTTTTAAACGATAAACTGGCGACGAATCTTGGCTATATGTACGAAAATATTGTGGCTCAGGTATTGACTGCTAAGGGGAACGACCTGTTTTACTATACCTTCAAAGATGAGGATACCGGGAAAAGATATGAGATAGATTTTTTACTTCCCCAAAAGAACAAAATATGCCCGATTGAAGTAAAATCATCAGGTTATAAGACGCATACATCACTGGATAAATTTGCGGAGAAGTTCTCCAGCAGCGTTCTTGAAAAATATTTAGTCTACACCAAAGACTTACAGAAGGACAAAGATGTGCTTATGCTGCCTGTGTATATGGTTCCCTTTCTGTAATGGTGCTACCCCCAATTTTGTGTAAACACCCTAAACGATGCGAATAGGGCATATTCATTCTGAGGCGGCAACGGTTTTTCTAGTTCCGCATTTTCAAGAAGTTAACATTTGCGGAATATGGTATCAAAGTAATGTCAAGGACGGTGACGACCATCCTTTTCATAACCTTCCGCCTGGCGTATGATGTTACTCCGGTATACGTCTGACAAAATGGTCTGTCATTTTGGCGTGGATCAGACTCCTGTCTTGGCAGCGTCCGGTTCATTTTGGGGTATTGCTGCGTCGCCGCCAACATAACGCTGCTTGAGACCGGCACGAAGGAAGCCGTGTGGAAGTTGAAAGTAGAACCGGACTTGAGCGTCTATATGGAACATGTCTTCGAAGTTATCTGCCGTGATTTCATGCTTCGGGAAAACAGCACGGGGCGGCTGCTTTTTCTTTTCACAAAAAACCGGACGCTGGCGGGGCTCTGACTCGCGCACAAAGCGACAGGCAGAAATAGACCTCGTTGCAAGCGACGGGGCAAACTACATATTCAGCGAGTGTAAGTGGCGAAAAGAGAAGTTCGATCTCAGCGCCTTGCAGGATTTCAAAGACAAATCCGCACTCTTCGGAAGCAGATCCGCAGGCACTGGGTATGCGCTGTTCTCTCAATCAGGCTTTAGCCGCACGGTCATGGAGGCAGCGAAAGAAAACAAGTGCCTGATGCTGTTTTGCACTGGCGACTTACTGGGAAAATCAAATGAGGACAGTCGGTGAGGAGCAGCAAAAACTAGGTCTATATAATGGCTATTTTGCCCAGACCGCCGATTGCGTTTCGCATATAACTTATAATATAATGTGCTTAGCTAATAAGACTAAGATGTTTTGAGATTTACAGATGGGAGGTTTATTCAATGACTCAGGTAAATATGCTGGAAGCTAAATCTGATTTATCTAAGTTGATAAAGATGCTTGAATTACATCAAGAAGATGTGATTTATCTGGCAAGAAACGGCACGCCTGTCGCCCAATTGACACTGATACCTAAGAAAACCGTCGAAAAACGCATCGGCGCAGCCGAAGGGAAATTTAAGATACCGGATGAATTCCGCGCATGGGATAAAGAAGTGGAGGATATGTTCACCGAGTCGCTATGAAGATTTTATTAGACACACACATTCTGCTTTGGGCAATTTCTAATGACGAGCGGCTTTCGGAAAAAGCGAGAAAACTGATTGAAAATGCAGATAATGAAATATTCTATAGTATCATTTCTCTCTGGGAAGTGGAATTAAAACGAATCGCGCACCCAGACGTTATGCCTGTCTCCGCCCAACAGGTTGCCGCTTACTGCCAAAAGTCGGGATTCCAAAGTCTGATGCTCAAAGAAAAACATATCTATACGTTGACAGGCCTGAAACGCGAAGAAATCGCACCGCCGCATAAAGATCCGTTCGATAGGATACTGATTTGTCAGGCATCAACAGAAAATATGATGTTCGTCACGCATGATTCACTTATGCTTGGATATAACGAGCCGTGTATTTTAGTTGTGTGATATGCGATATTTTTAGAGCCTGTGAAGTTCTTTCTGTAAGTTATCCAAGACTGCCGCTGCTGTGGCAGTTGATTTTGATGTGGCGGCGTCTTTTCGCCAGACGCCGTCACGTTTCTACTATAGGGTATAGGCCGCTAAGCG
>CALVMT010000126.1 GCA_944347775.1 uncultured Clostridia bacterium
CACTCATAATCCGGATATAATTCCGGCACGGTTCCGGCTGTTTCGTCCGGAAGATTCTGCGCTCCGTGTACGGCCATCTGGCAGATTGCCTTAAAGTATTCCGCTTTCACTGTTGACCACCTCCTAGAATTTCATTCCATATATTCTGCTTGGAACGCAACTCTGCGCATTTGATCCACGACTTGACCAATTGTAATAGTATCCACCGCTTACAGACGCAATAACTCCTGTATCGATGAATACTCGCTTGCTTGCGTCCCATAATTCGGATACACTTCAATTCCGATCATTTCATACTCGCTGATGCTATCAACTGTGAGTGTTGCATTCTGCGCCCATGTAGTTAATTCGGTTTCATGAATCAGTGTAATATCTCCGGAAGAACCTCCGCCTCCGGAAATACTTAATCCCAACATATCAGGAGATATTTCAATCGATTTTGACTGGCGGCCATCATATATAATTTGTTTGTTTGTTTTAACAACCATACTATATAGCCAAGTATAATAGGCAATGCTATTGTGTAGGTATCTAACAATATTTCTTGCACATTTTCTTACCTCCTATGAATCACACTTGTTATTATCCTCATATATTTCTTTCACCCATACTCATTATCCTCCGTAATTTGATACATAAATTATACCATACATAACATATGTTCTTTTTACAAATCAATTCCCTTATTTTCTGGATGCATATTCGATACAAACCATGAATTAAAGTCTGCTTTAGTTGATTATTTATAATACCCCAATGTTGGAATGTCTCCAAGGTTTATAAATCTGACAGTTGTTGTTTTCGCATAGTCAATAAAATCTTCAAGTAATTGTTTCTGTGTTGCGTTCAAATCCCAATCATGCCAATAAACAACATATATCATGTTATTTGCAACACACCAATCAAGACCTTTTTTAAGTGTTGCAAGGTCGAAATCAATTACATTAAATGAAGTCAACCCAAACATATTAGAGCGTCCACCAGCCGCACTCCAAGGATTTGCAATTAGCACATCACCCTTAATATTAGCAATTCTATCTGCATCGGATTTAAAACCATTATAACCTGCTCTTACCACACCAAATCTACCACCAGCTATGGCTCTTACCTTGTTGTTTATACAATGGGCAGGACATACTGCACCATAAGGAGTTATTCCCATAGCACTAAATGCCTCTGCTTCTGCGTCAAAAAAATCGTTTAATTCCTGTTCTGATAATTCTGTCCACCTCTGTTCTCCGTGTTGAGCGACAGAACAACCGTTTTGTACAGCTTGATTAACAAGGTCAATCCCAGTTTGTGTCCTCAGTATTACAGAGGGCTGTGTTTCTGTTGCCCATAAACTGAAAGTACAAGGAACATCTTTCTCCAACAGCATTGGAATAGTATAATCTTGTAATTCTTGCGAGCCATCATCACAAGTTAAGCATAAATAACCTCTATACTGATTTCCAACTGGTCTATAAGCCAAGTCATTTGTTATATATTCTGGCATAGATTCAAGTGGCGAAACTTTTATATTCTCATTGACAGCATCAACTTTATCGGCTATATCTTTGATTCCAGAATATACACTATGGTCATAATTCATATCAAAATTGACCACTAAAAAACCGTCAGACGGAGCAACTATTTCAACGTTGTCAAACGTATCGGTAATGTCGGCACGATATAGACAAGTATTCTCTGTGTCAAGCCACATATACGGTCTTGCACCGCTATTATCAATCGGCATACCAGTAAGTGTAAATATATCTCCCTTTGTGCAAGAAACAGATAGGCACGTATAACCGCTGAATATATTAGGCGTTGTGCTAACATCTCTTGTTCCTGTGCTTGGTGTGATTATATAGGAATTTTCGTGAAATTCTAAACTATCCTTTATACCTACTACTTCTTTAATGAGATTAATCCGTGTATTAATATCATCAATCCGGTTTGTGTTGTCTTCATCAGCTATTGTCACAGTATATGATACCGCTCTGTTTACGTCATACAATACAAGTGAACCGTTTACATCTTTTGTTGTTGTATACACTTTAGATTTAACTGTGTCACCTGCATTCAGAGTAAGACTACTTATGGATGTGCTCTCTTCATTCCATATATGCAAATAAACAGGCATTTCGGAAGTTGTTGTAAGTGTAAGAGCATATGTGTAAGTATGTCCTGCTATAAGGTGGATTGAATCAGCAATAATAATTGGCTGTGTTGTTGCTCTGGCATCACCGCTGAACGATTCGTTAAGTGGAATATCAAGAATATTTTTTAAGTTTTCTAAATTGCTATCCATAGATTCTATTTTATCTTGCAGAAGAGTGCCATCATCCATCTCAACCGCCTGAGAAGATATATGACACAATACATATCCTGCGGCTTCTTTTATGTATGGTATAACTTTTTTTACTGTACTTAAAATAGCCAAAATTTATCACCTCATAAAAATAGCCACCGCAAAGCGATGGCATTAATAATTATAAATTTTATAATAAACTAAATATTAGACTTCTTTAAACCAAACATCTCCGGTATTTTGACCAGTCGGCTCCGATGAACTTATGACAAGGTTTAAAGCACCGAGACTGGTCCGGGCAGCTGTTGCTGACGCCACAACGGTAATAACACTAGACAAAGGTAGCGTGCCACTGGTAATATATGTCGCAGGTTGATCCTGAAA
>CALVMT010000127.1 GCA_944347775.1 uncultured Clostridia bacterium
CGGACTGGAATCCAGCCTGTAGCCGGCTCAAAAACAGAAAAACATTCTCCACAGTGCAGGCCGCCATAGAAGCATCCATCTTCAAATACAATATCAGGTCTGTCATCAATTTTGATTAAAGTTCCAATCATAAGCAACTCCTATGAGAGGGGGATCGTTGTGAAGCTGTTTGAAATCATCCCCAATGAGCTTTTTTCCATCCTGGCGTCACCAAACCGTGGACTATACGCAGACGCGCTGGATGTGCTTTATGAGGCTTACCAGGAAAACCTGAAAATTCCAGAAGACACGCTCTACTCCATGCTCCGTAGCAAATTAGAGCAACAGTTAGCTGATGCAACATTTGAAGAAGAAGACATTGATGAAGATGAACTACGGGATATTTCGGGCCGCGCCAGGTTCTTGATTCGCAAGTTGCACAGCAAAGGATGGTTTGAAAAGGAGCGCGGTGAGGACTTTGAGGAATATATCACGGTTCCAGGATACAGCAGCCGTCTATTGGAATTGTTCCACCAACTGAGGGACGATAGCCCAATTCGCGGCTATTCCCATGTATTTGGCACATATTCCGCGCTGAAAGTTGCGGACGAGGGAAGCAGTGTGTATGATAAAATGGCCGCAATTTACAGCGCCTATGAAAACACGCAGGCACTGATCAAGCTGCTGCAAATGGTATATCACAATGTTAAGCACTTCTTTCAAATCCAAATCAAACTGCAGGAGGTCAATGCCGTACTCGCTTCTCATTTTGACGATTTTGGTCAAAAGGTGGTAGAGGCATACATCCGCCCATTAAAAATCAAAGATTCCGTACCAAAGTACCGGGTTCCGATCCAGACGATCCTCACGAACTGGATGGAAGACGATACTATGCTGTTGGCTCTGTCCAATGCCGCGTTACAGGACCGGCGCGGCACTACGTTGGAGCAGTGCCGGACGGACTTGTTGCAGAAAATTTTTTGGGTGAAGGATCGCTATGACAGCATCGAACATGACTACCTGGACGAAATTGACCGTCAAGTGCGCCGCTATACCAGAGCCACAACACAGAAGTTGGAAAACCTAACCAATCGTGACTATAATGTCCGGGGAAATCTGAATTATCTCCTGCGCGCATTGGGACAAAATCACCGTGCCTCTGAACTGGTGGACCAAATCCAGCCGGTCTTTCAGCTCTACGAGCAATCTTTTCTTTCAGAAAAGAGTCTTTGGCACCGCAAACGACCGGGGAAGCGCACAAAAGCGGCGCCGGTTCTTATTGAAGAAACCGAGATGGATGCCGCTGCAGCGGCACAGGCGATGGAACTGCTTCGAACAGAGTATAGCCGGTCCGCTATAGCCGCATACGTGGAGGAGTGGTTAGGGGACGATGGAATCTGCTATTCCAAGGATATGCGTCTTACGGACGACAAGGCATACATCATGAGCATGTTGGCGGTGCTCACAGGTAGCGATCCGTCCGCAGCTTATCGGATCCATGAGCTGGCTGGGACTTTTACAGAAAACGGATATACCATTCCCCAGCTCCAGATTATGCGTAAGGAGGGGAAGAAATGAATTTCGATTGGTTTACTACTGCGACGCAAAAGGAACTGGAGCATTTTAAAGACGTCTGCAATCAGCTGCTCAGCCGCACATACGTTGTAAGAACGCTGTATAAACCAGGAGAAGGGCGGGTCAACAACCCGGACTATGTATTTCTCTCTGCGCACGATGAGGTCATTCGGGACTACCTTGCGCTATTGGATTGGGATCTGCGAAAAGATGATCTAAATGGGTATTTCTATGTTTTGAATACGGATGAAGCCAACCGTTGCAACCTGAACAAGAAGGAAACCGCAATTCTTTTGGCCATTCGTATGATCTATGAAGAGAATATCGAGCGGCTCGGCCTGGAACAAGACGCTGTCTGCACCGTACGCGATGTACTGGAAAAAGTAGTCACAGACTACGCAATTCTCCCTGCGAAGCCCAACATGGACGAGGTGAAGCGGGCGCTTACCGTGTTGGATAACCATTCGGTGATCCAGAGGATCGAGGGAAAGTATAGTCAGGGCAACTGTAAATTTGCCATACTCCCCACGGTTTTGTCCGCGGTCTCCAGCGAAAAGCTGAATACCATCGTATCCGTACTGAGAAAGGAGGGTGGAAATGAAGAAGTTGAAGAAGATCCTGCTGATTAACTGGCTTTATTTTTCCAAAGAGCTCATTGAAGTGGATGAGATCAATTTTTTGACCGGAAAGAATGGAGCTGGAAAATCCACTGTCATCGACGCACTTCAAATCGTTCTCCTGGGGGAAACCAACGCGCGTAACTTCAATCAGGCTGCTAACGAGAAGTCCCAGCGGACGCTGGATGGATACCTGCGGGCTGACATGGACGAGAACAATCCAAACTCTCGGCGGGGGAAAGATTTCTCCAGCTTTATCGTCTGTGAATTTCTGGACGATATAGAAGGTAGGTCGTTTGTATGCGGGATTATCTTTGACTGTCGGAGCGACGGGAGCCGTCAGGATCGCTATTTCCTCTACGACGGGGTCATCCCAGAGGACTGTTTTATCCACCAGGGCGAGGCTATTGACATTCCCGCGTTGCGTTCCTTTCTAAAACCATACGGCGTCCGAGCAAAACTGTATGACACCCACAAGCAATACCAAGCGGATCTGTTGGCCAAGTGGAATGTCCACAACGAGCAGGTCATGCGGATGATGAAGAAGGCCGTCTCCTTCCGGCCCATCGTTGACATCCAAAAATTTATCACCGAGAACATCTGCGACATCCCAGAAAAACCAGACATTGAGGCCATGCAGCAGAATATCCGTGACTACAAGCGACACGAACAGCTCGCTCAGCGGCAGGAGGAAAAGTTAGCGGCCCTGCGGGAGATTGAGAAGTTGTACCGGGATTGGCAGCAGGCAATCGACCGCTGGCGTATTCACTCCTTCCTGTCCTTGTGGGCACAGAAAGAGGTTCAGCGGTCTCAAATTGACCGCATGGAGCTGGAAAAGGGCGACTGTGAAAAGAATCTGAGCGAATCAGAGCGGCAGATCGAAGCGATGGCCGCCGAGATTACGCAAAAGGAGAACAGGCAGCGGGAGTTAGACCGGGCTGTGGCCCAGAGCAGTGTCTTTCAGGAGGAGGAAAAGTTACAGCGTCAAAAGGAAGCATTACTGCAGGAGCAGAAAAAGCTAATAGAAGGGCTCCAATCCCTGGCACTGGACATCAGACGGGAATCTGACCGGATCAGCCATTTGTGCGAAGATATCTTAGCCCTGGAAGGAGATAGAAGTCTCACACCGGTGCAAGAAGCCGCAGAGACGGCTAAAACGGCGTATTCCGTCTTTGCGGGAGCCGGGTTCGAACTATTTGCCCGCCCGCTTCCCCTTTTTGAGACGGCCCAGGACGCTATCGCGGAGCTTTCCACCGCAATGCGCCACGCCGCGCACCGGGTGGAGGATCAGCTGAATACATACAAGGACGAAACGGACCAAAAGCAGGCGGCGCTGGCGAACCTACGCAAAAATGTCAAGGATTACCCCCGGGGACTCCTTGCGTTTCAGAAGCGCCTTGCTGCGGAACTGGAACAGCGACTGGGCCACCCTGTGGAGCTGCCCATCCTCGCAGACGTGCTGGAAATCCGAGAAGAGGCCTGGCGCGGTGCAGTGGAGGGCTACCTCAACACACAGAAATTCTATCTGTTGGTGGATCCTGCCTGTTATCGGGAAGCGTTAGAAATCTATAACAGAATGAAGCGGGACTTTGGCAACAGCTCCTTTGGCATTGTAGATGTAGGCAAGTTGAGAGAGCGAGAGAGGCTGGAGCCCCGGAGTGACAGCCTCGCTACAAAAGTGGAGACGCAAAATGATCTGGCCCGCAGTTACATCGACTATCTGTTGGGGCGGGTGGTCTGCTGCGACCGTGTAGAGCAGCTGAGGAACTATAAAACGGCAATCACGGCAGAAGGAATGTTGTATCAGGGATATGTGGCACGCCCGCTACGCCGAGAACTGATGGAGGATGCCTTCATCGGTCGCCGTGCTGTGGAGCTGCGTATCCGGCGTCTGGAATCCGAGCTTAAGCAGACAGAGGTAATGATTCAGCAGTTGGCCCCTATCCTTCAAGTACTAAGCCGGCAAAACGAACCGCTGTTTACTCGGTATTTTGTACAGAGTATTGTTCAGGAAAAGCTGGCGGATTACCTGCGTGGGCTGGAGATCACAACAGAAGTTGCCAAAATCGATGAGCAGCTCTCCCAACTGGATCTACTATGGCTAAATGAGCAACGGCGGACAATTGAAGATTTGATTTTGGAAATCAAGGCCTTGCGTGATAAGCAGCAGGAGACTGTAGACCGGCGGGGGCAATTAAAAGAGCAAATCCGCCAGTTGGAGTATGACCGCCTGCCGGAACAGTATCAGCAGTTCTCCTCCCTGGAAGACCGCCTACAGGAAGAGTTTTCTCCGGAATATCTGGAACAGACGGGGCTTCCAAGGTATCAGCAGGAACTGAATCGTCTGAAACGGCCATCCGTTGTATATAACAATTTCAAGGACCAGGTGTCGCGTGGAAGCAATGAACAAGATCTGATGCAGAAAAAATTGTTTCAGGCCCGGCACGATTATGCTGACCGGTTCAAGCCGTGCTCTTTCCGGGTGGACGCCCCGGATAACACCGAATATGAAGCGGAACAGCGTGTTCTGGAAGAGAGTGAGCTTCCCCAATATCGGGAAAAAATCAAGGCCGCCCGCGAGAGTGCCATGGAGCAGTTTCAGAACGACTTTCTTGCTAAGCTAAAATCCAGCATCGATCAGGTGCAGGAGCAGGTCCGAAGTCTCAACAAAGCCCTGAAGCAGGCACAGTTCGGCACAGACCAGTATCAGTTCCGTGTGGACCGCAATCCCGACTACGCCGACTACTATGACATGATTACGGCACCGGAGCTGATGGAGGGAGAGGCCGGCCTGTTCGCCGTTCCGTTTCAGCAAAAATACGGGAAGCTCATCGAGACGCTGTTCAGCCAGATTGCCATGTCAGACGATACGCAGCTCAACGCCAGGAAACAGAGTGAGCTTCAACAGAACATCGAACGGTTCACTGATTTCAGGACTTACCTGAAATTTGACCTGGAGACCACAGACCAAAATGGTTCCAAGCAGCTGCTGTCTCAGACCCTCAACACCAAATCCGGCGGCGAAACGCAGACTCCATTCTATATCGCGGTGCTGGCCTCCTTTGCACAGCTATACCAGGTCAATAACCCGTCCAGCTTAGCCAGCAATACCGTCCGGCTGGTAGTATTCGACGAGGCGTTTAATAAAATGGACAGTGACCGCATTATAGAGAGTGTCCGCCTGTTGAGGAAAATGGGCTTGCAGGCCATCATTTGCACGCCCCCGGACAAACTGCCTGATATTATGCCGCTGGCAGATCGGACCCATTTGGTAATCAAGGAAAAGTACCAAATGCACATCAGGGCCTGGGGGAAGGAGATCTTACCGATATGAAGCAAGCAATTCTCATCTCCCGCTTGTTGGATAAATATGAAAAGAGTAAGCATTTAATGCAGCCAGGAACTTCCTCGCGCCGCGTAATGCTGCGAATTGAAAAAAACGAATTTCCGGAATATCAATATGAGAATGCGCAAATCCGAGACGCATGGAATGATGTTGTCAAAACTTTAGAGGCGCAGGACCTGATTTCCGCACAATGGGTCAACGGACGGCCTGTCTTATCCTGTATTGCGTTAAATTTGGAGCGTCTTCCAGAGTGCTATCAAATTACAGGCAGGAAACACCCCAAGGAGATGGCGCAGTCTATTGCAACTCTGGTTGCCTTACAGCTCTCCCAGGTTACGACAGATTGGATTGCCGCATGGCGGGACGATGTATGCAAACAGGCGAGAGAGGCGTTTAGCGTGCCCGCCTATTGCAAAAAGAACCCATCTCTGCTGGATAAGCTCCTTGTCGCTTTTGTGGAATACGATTCTCTGCACGGCGAAACAATTACCATGCGCGCCTTCAGTAGCAGGTGCTACCAGGATACGAAAACCTTTGAACGGGAAATTCGGGACTCGTTCCTGCGGGTAGCTTTACAGTACTCTACCGATTTGGCAGAGGCTTACGAACAAGGGGATTTAGGTGACCGAGAACAGCTTGCCTATCTTGGCATCTATGCCCGCCCGGAACTCTACGAACTCTCTGGAGACTGTGTTATAAAAACCGGACTGGGTGAACTCCATCTTGCTGCAATGGCACCATATGGTCTTGCTCTACCCAGCACATCCGTCGACGGCATTATTTCTTTCGACCTGAGCAGGATCCGACGGATTATTTTTATTGAAAATAAGACCAACTACGATGAATTTATCTTATCGGAACTGCGTCCGGATGAACTTGCCGTCTATCACGGCGGATTTTTCAGTCCACAAAAGCGCAAATTTTTTGAGAAAATCGCGGCATCCATGCAAGAAAAGATTCCAGTTTCTTTTTGGGCGGATATTGATTTGGGCGGATTTCAAATGTTTGATCGTCTACAAATGATTTTCCCCTATTTGTCGCCCATGCGAATGTCTGGAGAAGAGGTCGTATTCCATCATCGCAACGGTTTGAAACGCTCGGAACATTACTTGAACCAGGTCCAGGCCGCAGTCGACTGTGGAAAGCACCCGCACTTCCGAACGGCAATGAAGAGAATCCTGGAATATGGTGTCACGATTGAACAAGAATCTTTTTTGACAGAGTGACAGAAAATGCCAATTATTACGATGGGGAGACGCAAAGAATGACGGAA
>CALVMT010000128.1 GCA_944347775.1 uncultured Clostridia bacterium
GTATAATCTGTTCATTGTTACTTCGGCTAATGAATACGAGCTTGCGAATGGAGAAGATTGCTTTGATGTAAATGTTGGAGAATATGTTAAGTTTAAAGACTACGAAGATTTTAAGGAATTTATTTTAAAGAGTAGAGAGAAAAAAGATATTAGGTATAAATAATAATAAAAAATGAGAATAATATGCGGCTATATTATCGGGGAATGTTATAAATTAAAAGATAATAAGCAAATTAAACTGAAGGTGATACAAGTGGCAGAACGTAAACGTTTAACGACAAAAGAAAAGTATCCTCATGGAGCAGAAGGTATCTCAGAAGATAAACTGACGGGAAGATATTGTCGCGGTGTATTTGAGGCTACGGCCTGTGTTGAAAAATTGGCAGAATACGAAAACGCAGAGGAAGATGGAAGATTGCATATTATGCCGCAGGGTACTAAAGGCGACATAAATCTTATAAAGCACGGGCATTGGAAACTTTTGAGCGAATGCGCCAACGAAGGTATTTATTGCTCTGTATGTAATAAAAAGGTATATAAAAAAGAATATGCCAATCAAAAAATTAAATCTAAGTATTGCCCGAATTGTGGTGCAATTATGGATGAGGATCTTGAAGTGTTGTGATTATTTATAAAAGGTTAATTATGGTGTAATCATGAAGAGAGGAACAGATCACGAGTGGATTGTCATTAATTACAAAGGTGACGGTGCGGTTTATGCAAGATGTAAATGCGGGTTTGAATATAATTGCGGTAAAAGTAAACGTCTAAAAGATGGTTCATTCAGTATGACACAGCATCCAGCTGTTATGTATCCATACTGTCCTTGGTGTGGAGCAAGAAAGAAACGATATAATGAAGAACCAGTGAAATTAGAAAAATTTAGATGGGAGAGAAAGGAGTAACATCAATCCTGGTAAACCAGGTTATTAGAAGATTGTGGTAAGTCTAATGTAAAATATCTTGTTACAGCGTGAAAGTAATAGTGACGAGTAGCATGGGAGGATTAAGGTATTAGCCGTAATCAGTATTGATTAGTGGCTGATGTGAAATATATAGCAAGTTGTAGTTTTGGAAAAGACAGTTTAGCCATGGTATTAAGATTGATTGAGAAGGATTATCCACTTGATGAAATAATATTTTTTGATACCGGAATGGAGTTCCATGCGATATATAATAATGTAGAGAAGTTATCTAAAATTTTGCTTGATAAAAAAATTAAATTTTCAATTCTTAAAGACAAGTATTCTTTTGAATTCAATGCATTTCAGCGAGAAGTTCACAAAAAAGATGGAACAATTGCATATGGATATGATTGGTGTGGCGGGATCAGAAGATGGGCCACGGCGAGTAAATTATCTACGATTAAACGCTACTACAAAGAAAATTATGATAACGAAATAATTATAGAATATGTTGGTATTGCTTCTGATGAAAGCGATCGGATTGAAAAATACCGTATAAAGCGTATGAATTATATCAAGATATATCCCTTGGTAGAATGGGGAATGACAGAGAATGACTGCTTGAATTATTGCTATAAGCAGGGATGGAATTGGAAAGAAAATGGAACAGATCTTTATCAGATATTAGATAGAGTTAGTTGTTGGTGTTGTGTCAATAAAAATCAAAAAGAAATAAAGAATATAATGATGTATCTTCCGGAATATTGGGAACGTATTAAAGTGTATGAGAGGAGATGTGGGGTTCCTTATAAAAAGAAAGGGACAGAATATTTTGAGAAGAAACTTTTAAACAATAAAAAGTGTTAAAGGAGCGAACATGAAGAAAAAGCAAAAAAATACTCTTCAATCACAAAGAGATTTTTACGCAGCATTGATGGATGATGAAACACCGTGTTGTGCTATTGAAGAATCTACTATTGAAGAATTAGATGAAGCGATAGCGGATTGTATTGCAATGTTGCAATATTCCATCGACCAAAATGACAAGAGTGAAATATCTTATTGGAGAAAACTTCTCCAAGAAAATAAAGTGCAGAGGAGGATGTTGGTCGCCTAGACGTATTGTGATGGCGAGTGGCGAACAATATTAACACCAAAGCCTTTGCGGGTGAATACAACCTAATGGTAGTCAAGAGGTGACGGATATGTGTATCAACACTATCCTAACTGCACTATTCATTGAGCTGGTCTGGTGGAAAAGATAGTACAGCCAGTATTATTCTGGCACACGAAAATAACGAACCTCTGGATACAATAGTATTTTGTGAGGTTATGTATGATTTGAAAAATAATATAAGTGGTGAAAATCCAGAACATATTAAATTTATAAAAGAAGAAGCAAAACCTTTATTTGAGAGCTGGGGATACAAAGTAGAGATTCTAAGGGCAAATCAAGATTATCTTGACTTTTTTCATCATATTATTAAACATCCAAGAAAACATATGGATCATAAAGGTAAAAAATTTGGATTTCCTGTTTATGGAATGTGTGGAGTGAAAAGAAGCCTTAAATTGAAACCGATTAATGATTATTATAAGAACGTACAAGATGTTGTTCATTATGTTGGGATATGTATTGATGAAAAGAAAAGGTTAGAGTCTTTGCATAAACAGTCCAATAGAATATCTTTGCTTGAAAGATACGGATATACAGAGCAAATGGCGAAAGAGAAATGTGAGGAATATGGCTTGCTCAGTCCGTCTTATAAATATTCAAAAAGAGGTGGATGTTGGTTTTGTCCTAACGCAAAGCTTGAAGAACATAGAATCATAAAAGAAAGATATCCAGATATTTGGAATCAATTTGTTGCATTGGAAGACGAGGATAATATAGCAAATTATAAATTTAATGTGTTTGGTAAGACGTTACATGAAATTGATAATGAATTAAGACAAAATCAAAGAAATTAGGGAGAAAAGATGTCAGTATTAAAAACAAACAATGACAAAGAACTGATTGTAATTTGCGATTGTGGATGTGAAGATGGACTTCATATAAAAGTAGAGAAGGATTATTATGGTGGCTCG
>CALVMT010000129.1 GCA_944347775.1 uncultured Clostridia bacterium
ATTTCTCGCCTTACTATGTAACCTGCTCCGCTTTCTTCCTCCAGGACTTGCAACACTGGCATCGGCGCGTTAAGTTTATTTTATTGTCAATGTACATATCATTATTTTTTATAAGGTTTTTCTTATATTTTGTATTTATTATACCATTGATACTTCATTTGTCAACATGTTTTTCTTATTTATTATAAGGTTTTCATTATGATTTTAGGTAAAGAAAAAAGCATTACCTGCTTATTAGATAATGCTTTACTCTATTCTTGTACCATCCGGAAAATCAAAACCAGAATAATATTTTGCACCTAACGCTTTTGCAATGTTATTAAAATCTTCATCGGAAAATTTTCCAGTTTTTAGGCGTTGTGAAAATGCTGGCTGTGTCATTCCTATTCTCTTTGCAAGTTCAGTTTTACTTATCCCTGCAACTGTACAAGCCATATCAATCTTCTGTTGTATCGTAAGAATTATATCACCTCCAAGCAATTTCAATTATACCAGATATCACCCCGCTTCGCAAATTTTATTTGTTGGCTTCGTTGGCAATGTTTTTATTTCTTTAATTCGTGGTCTACCGCATGTTTTTCCTTGTCTCTTCAATAATGTTTGGACTTTATTGAAAGTTTCTACGCTGACAATTGCTTCATAGTCTCCCTTATAAACTTTCCCATGAAAAGAATTATATCCGCAATATATAGGTCGAGTTATGATTTTCTCTATAGAGCACGGTAATGGAATCTTACCTCTTTTTCCACGATATCCTCTTTTTCTCGCCAAATCTGCCACTTCCGAAAGATTTTTCCGCTTTAAATATTCTTCAAAACAAAACCTTACGTATTCTGCTTCTTTCTCATTTATAGAAAAAGAATATTTCCCCTTTCTATCATATCCTAAGACGCTATGACATGTCCTCTTCCCTTCTACGGCCATTTGTTGCATATTTGCTGCAACTGTCTCACTTGTCATTTCTCTTTCAAGCTGCGCAAATATCCCTACAATTCCAATCATAGCCCGACCCATGGCCGTTGTAGTATCAAAATTCTCTGTATACGATACCATGGATATATTCCATTTCTGAAACAAATTCATTGTATAGTATAGATTTTCAACGCTTCTCGAAAATCTGCTTAAAGCCCAGAACAGAACAATATCAAAAGATTTATTTTCCGCATCTTTTAATAACTGGCACATTGCAGGGGATGGGAGATACTTTTTCCTGAAATCCCTCTATCGGCATAGATTCCCGCAATCTCATAACGTCTATCCTGGCACCATTTTCTCAATGTACGTTCCTGCATATCGAGTGAATATCCATTTTCCGCTTGATCTAACGTACTCACTCTGATATAAATCGCCACCCGCATAGTTTCTGCCATATTTCCCTCCAAATAAAAAAAGGTATTGAATTATTCAATACCCAAATCATAATTTGTACTTGCCATCTATTTCTTCTCTTATCATAAAAATCTGTCTGATATCTTCTTCCGTTATTGGACGAATACCGTTTCCTTCTCGTAACATAGGTTCTTTCGCAGTGTTGCTTAATTCAACATTATATTTTTTGCACAAGAAAAGAAATAAATCTTTATCAAACATTTACATTTATCCTTCTACATATCTCTCCTCCCGAAACTATAACTTCATAGTCCATAGCTTCTTCGACCTCAAAGTCTAGGGTTTTTACACTGTCTTCTTCTTTAGGATCTATCCATCCCTTACCCTGGACGGAATTAATATGTCCGCATCGAGATATCCATATAATTTCCCCGACAAAAAACGTTTTGTCAGAACTTGATTTAATTACCCTATATGGTGTCAACTTCTTCATATCATGATATTTCATTTTTCCTTCCCCCGTTACCTTAATGCTTTTTTCAATTAACCTTTCTGAAATGATATTTTCCAATTATACTATCTTTATGACAAAGCAAAACTCCGTTTTTTACAATATAGTCTCCTTCACAATTAAGAATTTCTCCATTATAAACCGTTTCTTTTTTTTCGGAATCTGGATTATCAACTAAACACCCTGCTTTCGTGAATCCATTGGTTACACATTTGTATTTTACATTATCCAATTCTTCTACCCACCCAACAACCTCTATTGCTTTATTAATGTTAATTTGTATTCTCGCAGATAAAAAAACTACTATACACCCCAGAACATGTCTGACATAATTTCAAATTTTATTATATATTATTACACATACACCAATATTGTACATCCGGATGCCCGTATACGCTCAAAAAACCATACTTTAATATTAGTTGAAGACCATTATTATACAAATGATCTTTCGTTGTTATATCGCTTTTAGCCAATTCTTCAATCTGTTTAATTATTTTACCTTGCATTATACACATAATTTTATATTTCCCATTCTTCCCCAGGACTCATTATCACGATTTCCGATTTTCTTACCCTGTATAGATTTCCGTCAAGCCCTATCACATTCACTTCTTCTTCGCTACTTAGTTTTTTGAACTCATCATCACTTACATTGCAGACCTGTGTTATTGGTTCTTTAGTTACAGAAAGTTTTTGTCCTCCCCTCCAACAATCATCGTTTAAAAAATATCCAATTACTCCCATTTCTTCTCTTTTTGTCATGTTATCCTCTTTTCTATTGGTTTTACTCAATCCTTATCTCCGTTATATTACCATGCAATTCATAGTATAATTGATCTGCCAAGGTTTCTAAATCATCAAAGTAATAATCCCATATATCACAATGAAATCCGTCTGTTCCATCATAAATATAATATGTATTTCCTATATCCGTGTCAATAGCTAATACAATACTGTCAAACCCTCTTTCACACGCATCTTCGTAATTGTCAAGTAATGCAGCAATAAAACCATCCTGACTCATTGGAACATCTTCATCTGATTTATGTTCTGAATACCACTTATCAGCCACGGTTCTTGTCAAGTCAAGAATCATCATAAGAATTCCATTAGTTTGTCTCTTACAATACTCATCTCGAATTTTTCCAAGTTCATTATCTGGTATGCCATTGCTCTTTTCTGATTCCAAAAACTGTTTATATAATAAAAGCAATTCTGAATCTGTTTTCCCTTTAAATAAGTTCTTATATGCTTCCATTTTTATTCCTCCAAATAAGGATTATCTTTTAACAATCTATTACATCCCTACTGTCTCCACCGAAAATCTGGACTATTGTGATCAATCCAGTCCAGATGTATTTGATTATGTTCCATACCTTATAGTGTCTGTAATAAGTTCCGTCTCCCCATCTTCTCCCCAGTCTGTAGTGATATCTACATCAATTTGTTCCCTCTTATAGTCACACTTAATCTCACCAATACTTATCGGATGAAGAATGTCATTAATCGCAAATTTAATTTCTTCATCTGTGAGATCTGTTAGTTTTCTATATTTTAACAATTTCTATTGCTCTCTACTACTTTTCATATAACAATTCTTTCAAATCCGTCACTACAGACAGTAAGATATTATGCTCACCTAACTCAGTGCCACTTAAATCTTTTCCGTCATTAGAACGCAAACTTTCTTCATATTTAACCACTAAATCTTCTAGCTGGTTGCAAATCCACGTATCATTGTTGACTCTTTTATAATCTTCTTCAACACTATTTCTAACTCTTACATTCATAAGAAATGCCTCTTTCATTCGTTCTGTTCTGCTATTTCATACTTGTAATAGCTACCAAACCACACCATTGTAGGTGACATTATGGTTCCAATATTTTCTTTACGTTGTACGCTATCTCTATAGCCAAGCTCTTGCATACTTCTTGAATGCTCTAGTTTCTCTTTTTCGTCTTTGTAATGGTACTGTTTAATCTCTTCGACGACGATCTTTATTAATGAATCACCTTCATAATGGTACTGTTCGTCCACTCTTGTTCTTACCAATTTCATTTCGTGTTCTCCTATCTCAGTAAGTCCTTCACTGTTTCCTGCACTTTATCTGGATCAACACCAACCTTATCTCCTTCTTTATGTAACGAAGCATTAAAATCTTCTGCTATCGTTAATCTCTTATGATATTCTTCACGTATTAATTCCGCTGTATATGCATCTAACATTTTTCCACATCCCCTTTTGGTATAACAACCTGTACCATCTTTCCACATTTCGGACATATGCAGCCATTCCGATGCATCGGATCGGTATTAACAGAATACCAACTATTTCCGCATTTCGTAAGTAAAAAACTATATTCTCCGTCCTGGTCTGTTTTACTCGGCCATGCATATGCTTTTTCTATTTCTATAGGTATCTTTACTCTCCTATATAATGTTTAGCAGCAACTCTTAAATCTTCCACATCTTTTTTATTGTACTTTCGGATGGCAAATCCAGCATGCCTTCCTTCTATAGATAATCCATACTTTTCATATACTTTTTCTATATCATCAAAAAATTTTTTCATTCTTTCAGGCGTTTCAATATATTCTCCGCCATCTCCGATAGTAGAATCCCATGTTTTGCTATTCATATTTTATTTTTCTCCTAAGAAATCGTCATTCTATCGGATTATATAATCCGTTTATAGTAAATCATGCAACCTTCGCTGCATTTATAACTATAGGGGTTAGAACACCCTC
>CALVMT010000130.1 GCA_944347775.1 uncultured Clostridia bacterium
TTGAAATCTGTATCATCAATATTTCTCGCTTTCAATAAAGCCGAATGGCTTTCATTATAAATTGGGGTTAATACCACACTGCCTTTTAAAATAATTCCGCTTTTAAATCTACACATAATTTTCATTCTCCTTTTACTTTATATTATTTATACTAAACAGCTTTTTGCTGCAGGTATCTGGTCAAATCGTTTTTCATATGTAAGTAATTCTTTTTTTGATCCTCATCGTATGTAGATATTCTGTTAAAATAGTCTGGTAACCAGTCATCTAAATCCATATCCTGTTTAAAAGAGTATGCGACTATTGCCACAAGCGACTTCTCATTCTTCCAATCAAGTAAATTTGATTTTTTGTCAATGTTGTATTCATCCAACATACTATAGTAGTCGTCGATGTCCTCAGATGTGACACCTTTATCCACATTTTCTTTAACAAAATTCAATAAATCATCTTCATGTTTATATGTATTCTCTAAATCTTCTTCATTTACTTTTAAAAAATCAAACAGTAACTTCGACAAAATATTGACTTTCCCGATGATAACAGATTTATCTTTCGTTCCCTGTTTACTGTCAATGTCGTCCCAGGACGATCCATCAATCACCATACTATGTAAACTATTTTTAAACTCATCTAAAAATCTAACAAATTTGATAATATCTTTACCCGTGTTCTTAAATACACTGTATGCGGACACCCACACCGCAATATTCTTGGGTACAAAAATGTCTTGATACTCATCCCTACAAACACCTTCAATTTCTCTCAAGCATTCATTTACATAATCAAACTCTTCGATTTTAGAATGATCGTTAAGATAAATGTTCATCTGTTTTGGAGCTTTTTTCCAATCATCTAAATGGAAAACAGTCATAACAGACTCACAAATTAACTTCTCATAAGTTCCGTTTTTCCTCTCTGTATCTGAAGGTTTCATACAATTTTTAAAAAAGTCATTTTGCGAAATATTTTTAACTTTTTTGGCAAATTTATCCAGATATGTAAGAGCCTTTTGCGACGTATTCATGGACTTATGATTGTTATAACGCCTAACATATTTACTTACCTGCTCAATGGAGCAATCCGGATGTGTCGCAATCTTTAATTGAAAGACGTCAAACTTATCCTTTAATTCCTGTGGGAAATCATCAAAAGTTTTATTCTTTATATTAAAAACTTTCTTTTCCCAAATAATTCTTCCATCATCATCTCTACATATATTTCCACTTTTGTCAGTCTTTTTTGACTGATACTCAATTTCACTATCTTCTGTTGAAGATGTAAATTTGTGATGGCCGTATCGAATAAGCATTAATGCTGCCGTCCGCTGGCCACCATCTGCAATATATGTCTGTTTAGTTCCATCTTCATAAGGAACATCGCATAAAATAATTGGAGGAAGGTAATCTTCTGTAAGAACAGTGACACCAATGCCGTTAATAAATGAATTATCGCTACAAAACATTCGTTGCACATCTTGATCGTCACTGATAATTCCATCTTTCACATTGTTCAGATACATTATCAGTGGCATATTTGTTTCTAATACTTTCGCTTTCATAGACTACTTCCTCCACTTTCAATTATTCTATATCAGACATTTTATGTATTCATACGAGGTGATTAACCTCATATGGTTCAAATATTCAGTATTTGTCATATGTAAATTTTCCTGGATCTGACCAGGTTTATATCCTTCACAAATCATTAATACAACTTTCTGTGTACATATAGGTAAACTCTTAATATAGTGAGTTGTTTTCTCACTAAATGAAATGCCAATTTCTTCTGACAATTCATTTTCCAAGCTAAATTCTGAAGGTATCAGATCACCTAAGAGACACTCTTTACCATCAGTACAAACAGGTTCATCCAAAGATAAATCCGCATGATAGACCTTTTCGGTTCTGCCATCTGGTAACTTTCTTATCTCGATGTTGGCACGTTTTTTTCGGTTACGTGCTGTAATCATTGACTTGATTTTGTTACTTAACCGAAATTTTAAAAAGCCGTCGAAAGTTCCCGTGCCGTCAAAATCTTCTAATGCGATAGCAAAGACTTCATTTGCCAGAGAATAAAAATCATCCATGTCTTTGTCCGATATCCCACCAAATTTTTTCAACATTCCATCAACCATCTTATGTAATTTTTCTGCATCGTTGCTATAATATTTTTCTAAGATTTGATTGACCTCAGTACTTTTCATGAAACACACCTCCTAATAATTTGAAAGTAAAGTTACTACTTCGTCATAATATTTTGTCCTACCTTTATACGGTACATATTTTGCCTTTTTCAATTCACTTTTAATTTTTGACATGTTCCAATGATTATTTACCGCGTCAATCAATATATCTATGTAATTTAATCCCTGTTTAATATCCCTTCGGGATTCCTCAAGTTCATTCAGCAGGCCATCAACTTTCGTCCGTATATGCGCTGGCGGTCGTTTATCCATTCTGGCATGATAAACATCCGATATAGCCGAATCATAAAACTGTAATCCCTGCTGTAACTCGCCTCTAGTTTTATTAAGGTCTTCAATATTCCACGTATCCAATCTCAATATTATATCGACTTCTTTGTCTATGCTTTCCACGATATTGAAATCAAACTCGTATGATTTCTCACCAATAAATGCTCCTTCGTTACTTCCAAATCGTACTTTGTTTGCTTTCTCCACCTTTCCCGTGTCTTTATCCATGACATAATAGCCATTTTTTATCCAAGACAACGATTTTCTATTATTATTCAAGAGGTTCTTCGCTTGTTTCCACGTAAATTCTTTTGCGTGGCAGGGCGATGTGCTACTTATATACTTTCCTTGTTGCATTGGATTTTCCATGACATAATTTTTGCCGTCAGTTAAAATGAACACTTTTAATCACTCTCCTTTCCACTAAAAAAGTGTACACAAATAACAAGTGGAACATCTGGGATTCGAACCCAGAATCTATCGGTTATGAGCCGAGTGCGATACCATTTCGCTAATGTTCCATAATAATATATTCTCTATTTAATTTTAAAAATCAGAGATAAATTGCAAAGAAAATGCAGTTGATATATTGTAGGGATAATATTTCCTACAAATATGATTGACTTTATGTAAAAAAATGTATATAATAGTACTGCATGGCTTTGCCGTGTAAATTATGATGACTCGTCCGAGGTGTTGCCGCACCGTTTGAGGACGAGTCTTTTTTTTATTTCTCTGTCGATGTCTATTATTGTATATCAGAACATTCGTTCTGTCAATA
The DNA here is from genome assembly GCA_944347775.1 of uncultured Clostridia bacterium. Lineage (GTDB taxonomy): Bacteria > Bacillota > Clostridia > Christensenellales > Christensenellaceae > QANA01. The sequence goes on from CALVMT010000130.1 coordinate 3,258, forward strand.
GGAACCCGAACAAAAGTTCGATTTACAATTTATTCCTTATACACAATTCTAGTCATCGTGCCAATCGGCTTGATGGATTGTATATTTTGCTTGCTTGAATATAACAACAATTGCCTTATCAAATCGTCGTCTATTCCAATTATTGTACTTGACGATTTTATGATTCTTTTACACCTAGAAACTCCAACTTTTTCGAATGACTGTATATCATCATCCTTTTCCAAATCTTTAACCGCCACAAGTACGGTCTTCGATACATCGCCTTTAAATATTTTAAGAGCCTCTTCTATGCTCATCTCAACATATTGCATCTACGTTTCTCCTTATACGAAATTTGCCAGCAAAGCATTGTTTACTGACTGCTTTTCTTTTTCATCAACTATTGCTCCAAGGATCTTTTTAATTCGATGTTCTGAAATTTGACAGATACACTCTCCTAACACCATAGAATCAACCATCAACCCACATCCCTTCGAAAGAAGAGTATGCGTTGGTTGATGTACTTTCTTTATTTTTGATGTGATCGGCAAAACAATTGTTGTGTCACTAAAAAAATTGCCTTTATCATTCTGAATAATAACAGCAGGGCGAATGCCGCCTTGCTCAGACCCAACAACGTCATTACCAAAGTCTACTAAAACTACGTCAAATTTCTTTAATTGACTTTTCATTTGTTACATACCCTCCTTTCATCTTTTTATTTCATTATACTCTTTCCGATATATATTGTCAAGCATATATATTTGATTAAGTATATATTTATTTTTGTGTATATTGCATTAAATCCATAATTTTGATATAATTACACCAATAACGGAGGAAACATTATGTGTAAAATAATCTTTACTTTAAAAGAATATCTTGATTCAAGACAAATAACCAGGTACTGGCTTTCAAAAAACAGCGGAGTATCTATATCAGCAGTTGAAAACATATATAAAAACAAGACTCGGAGAATAGATTTTTCTACACTTGAAAAAATCTGTAGTACGCTTGACTGTGAAATCTCCGACATTCTCCATCTGGTAAAAGGCGATGAATAAATGGTGTCAAAGACAGGATAATTACCACCTTAATAAGCAATTTGAATTTCTTCAACTTTTCTCAGAACAGAATTAAGTGAGTCAGTATTATCTGGCATTTTCAATGCCTTTATTATTATGTCACGTAAATCATTTGATTTTATCGTGACAACTGGTGTATTTTCAATTGCTACGGGTCTACCTTCTGAAATGTCTTCCATAACATTTGCCCAATCATTTGAGTATTTGTCCTGCTTTTCCTGCGACAAACCTATATAATTAGCAGTCATTTCTCTTGATGAATGACCAAAGAATCTTTGCAACGTATCAAGATTTGCCGGATCATACGGATGCAATTTGATTCCATAGTATCCAAAAGTTTTTCTGGTACTATGTGTATTTACGTTATATGGTATTTTTGCCTCTTTTGCTACCTTTTTAAATGCTTCACGATAAGCCGCATCTTTACGGTCTGTCCCTGGAAATATAGAATTGTTGTAGTTATTAGTTGATGGATTGATTCCAGTCATATCTACATATAACTCTATCTCTTTCCAAACAAGAGCAGGAATAAAAACATATGTTATTTTCCCAGTTTTTTCCTCTTCAATCTCTAAATAGGTGCGATGCTTTCCATCATGATGATATAAATCTGACCACTTTAGACTAAGAGTATCACCCACTCTTCGCCCCATAAGAAGACCTATCATAAAGGCCAGCCGCCAATGCCACTGTTCTTTATTCGTAAACCCGTCAATCATTTTTTTAATATCTTCTAAATTCCAGAACGGATAACATTCTGTCTTTCTTGCCATAATATCATACCTCCACTACTTTAATATCAATACATTTCTTTTGAGAATTAACTCCTATGTTTTCAACTTTACAAATCAATATATTATCAGGAACATCACTCATATATCCATCGTAAATATTAATATAATCTTCATTAACTTCTGTATATATAATTACTTTGTCAAAGATGTACCCTTTTAGATCTTCAATGACCATATTTTTATGCGACATTTTTATCACCCATCTCTTTCACGATAAACTCATCGTAACTCTTTTTAATCTCGTCCAGTCTTTTCATGACAGATGAATGTTTGCCACTACCAGCCCCTGCAGCATCGTTGTATGCTTTAGATACAGTCGCCTTATTTCCAGCAAAGAAGGTCATGATCCATGTCTGGAATTCGTTTTCAGATAGCCCATCCTCAATTGATCTTTTAGTTATCGGTACAATAGAAATCAAATGCGTCCTTCTGTAGATCTTTTGAGCTACTTTTTTATCCTGCTCTACAAGCGCATCATGAAGATTTTTTATCCTATCAAAAATTTCGTTCAATTCTTTTTCATCATTTTCTGAGATATTTACTGACGCCATATATTTTCTGGTCCATGGTGCGCCAATATCAATGTGATCTACGTCATGTAATATTGCATGTGCTTTAACTGCCAGATCCTCATTTACATGTCCATCAAGTGCTGATTTACTTAATGCATCTGCGAATAACTGATGACTTCCAAGTCTTGCAATCTGTTTTCTGCATTTTGCCTTGACACGGTTTTTTGTTGCAGCATTGATGGCCTGCCCATTATTAAGATTATAGAAGGAATCTGCTACTTCTTCCTCATCTGCATTGTCTGTATATACAATGATAAACGAGTAATCCTTTATTGCATCCTTAAATGCATCAGGAAGTTCACTGTATTTTAATCCATTAATATCAACTTCTTCCACTTCTCCATCGTCATTGATAATTGGGAACACATCTAATCCAGACAGTGAAAATTCATCATTAACATATTTTGATACAGTTAATGCCCTTTGTTTACCATCTTCCGCCTCATATACGTCTTCAATTTTATTAAAAACTAACGGAGGAATATATCTGTCAAGAATCATACTCTTGATCAGGGCAGATTTCTTATCATCTTTTTTCCAGACATATCCCCGCTGAATATCAATATCAAAATTGACAACTCCATACTCAATATTTTCCAATAATTTTCTTGCTGTCCATTCTTGTCTTCCTCTATCTGCTCCTTTAATAATTCTCACGATATATTCCTCCTTAAATTTACTTAATTATTTTGCAATTCTTTTTATCGTCAAAATAAATTCTGCGCTCAATTCCAAGTCCATCACAAATCATATCTTCAACCAACAAAGTACATCCAGAACGTATATCACGTTTTGGATACTTACTTCTGGCATTAGAACTGAACAGTGATGGATCAATTTCTCTTAAATATTCAGACAAATATGTATGTATCTTCCGACGGTTTTGCGGATGAGCTATCCATGCATCTCTCAAAGCTCGCATTACAAATGTGGCATACCCATTAGATTCATTGTCCCATCCAGCGTTCTGAACGATTCCAAAAATGAATTCAAGGCATTTCTCTCCGTGCTGTTTTGCAATTTCATATGTATCTGTATAACTGCCAAGTACTGACTCTCCGCGATTTCCTCGCGTATTTACATATCTTATTCCATATTTTTTAAACATTTTTTCCAGAACTACAGCAGGTTTATCACCAATGATTACCCTGGAAAGGTGCTTTTCAAGAGGTTTTACTCTCTCAACCTCTGAATCCTGTCCAATAAAGTACTCAGCTTCAAACTTAATCCTTTCTTCCGGATCATCTGGCGCATCCATCAGAACTATAGCATTTAACGCATCCATCCCGTGATTTGGTGCAACTAAATATCTTCCCTGACCGTCAACGATGGCGCATCTGTATTCTTCTGGATGCAATACAATCACGATCGGTGCCAGCTTTCTAATGTCGAAGTTTTTATCCAATTTAGCAAGCTGCTTATGTGTCCGTAATCCCTGATATCTCTCATACACATATAACAAAGATAATGGAGCGACCACACTACCTGTAATAGTTCTCTGGCTA
>CALVMT010000131.1 GCA_944347775.1 uncultured Clostridia bacterium
ACTAAAGGCATAAATAAATCCTCCGAGTTAAATTTTATTCCTTTCAATATTCTACATCAAAACCGCGCAAAAATCAATAAGAATTCAGAAAATATAAAGAAATTGCTTTATAATTTTTCGAGAAGGTACTATAATAATAATCAAACGGAATGTTTCCGTTCGGGAAAAGAATAATTTGTAAAAAAGGAAGGGTTAAAAATGCGTGATTCAAGAATTGATAAGCTGGCGGATGTGTTGGTAAATTATTCTGTTCGTTGTCAAAAAGGAGATAAGGTTCTGATTGAAGGGCGAGGCATAGATAAAGAGCTTATTAATGCGTGCATTGAAAAAGTTTTTAAGGCAGGCGGATATCCCTTTGCTGATGTGATAGATCTTTCCGTAGAACGTGCTCTTTTGCTCGGAACGGATGAAGAGCATTGTAAGCTCCGCGCAAAATATGCAAAATACCGTATGGAAGATATGGATTGTTATATCGGGATACGTGGCGGTGACAATTCTTTTGAGTTATCGGACGTGCCTTCGGAGAATATGCAGAATTATGATCGTTTATTTTCTTTTCCGGTGCATCATGAAACGCGGGTAAAAAAGACAAAATGGGTAGTGCTTCGTTATCCGAATCCTTCTATGGCGCAAAATGCAGGGAAATCAAACGAGGCTTTTGAAAATTTCTATTTTGACGTTTGTACGCTGGATTATTCAAAGATGGATCGCGCAATGGATTCTTTGAAATTGTTGATGGAAAAGACCGATAAAGTTCGTATTGTTGCCAAAGATACGGATTTGACATTTTCAATTAAAGGAATCCCTGCAATCAAATGCGCGGGACATATGAATATTCCCGACGGCGAGGTCTATACGGCGCCTGTCAAAGAAAGTGTGAATGGGGTGATTACTTACAATGCGCCAACCTTGGAAAATGGCATTAAGCATGAAAATGTGCGTTTAACATTTAAAAACGGAAAAATTATTGAAGCAACTTCTTCACAGACAAAAGCGCTCAATGCTGTCCTTGACACGGATGAAGGTGCGCGCTATGTCGGAGAATTTGCAATCGGGGTAAATCCGTATGTTCAGTCGCCCATGCTTGATATTTTATTTGACGAAAAAATTTCCGGTTCCATTCATTTTACGCCGGGTTGCTGTTATGATGATGCATTCAATGGAAACAAATCGAGCGTACATTGGGACATGGTGTTAATTCAGACTCCCGAATGGGGCGGCGGTGAAATTTGGTTTGACGGCGTGTTAATCAGGAAAGACGGACGATTTGTGCCGGAAGAACTGCAATGTCTCAATCCTGAAAACCTACGGTAATTATTATACTATAATAATATAGATAGAAATTGAGGCCAAAAATTTTTATCTTAGCGACACAGAAGTTGGCGGTTTGCACATATTTGGAAATCAAATCATGCAAAAATGCCGAAATTTCAAGGAAATTGTGCAAACTCATTGACTAAATTTTGGCGATTTGATATAATAGGAATGCTGATAAAAAGCGATTTAAATTTTTATTTATAAACGGAGGTTTATTCTCATGGCAAATGTAAGAGTTGCGATCAACGGATTTGGCCGTATCGGCCGCCTTGCTTTCCGTCAGATGTTCGGAGCAAAGGGTTATGAAGTCGTTGCAATTAACGATCTCACAAGCCCGGCGATGCTTGCGCATCTTCTCAAATACGATTCTGCACAGGGTCGCTATGCGTTGGCGGACAAGGTTTCTGCAACGGAAAATTCCATTATCGTTGATGGAAAAGAGATTAAGATCTATGCGGAAAAGGATGCAAAAGATCTGCCTTGGGGCGAAATCGGTGTAGATGTTGTTTTGGAATGCACCGGATTCTATTGCTCTAAAGCGAAGAGCCAGGCTCATATTGATGCTGGCGCAAAGAAGGTTGTTATTTCCGCTCCTGCGGGCAATGACCTGCCTACGATTGTTTACAGCGTAAATGAGAAGACTTTGAAACCTTCGGATACGATCATTTCTGCTGCATCTTGCACGACAAACTGCCTTGCACCGATGGCAAACACCCTCAATAAATTTGCGAAGATCAAGAAAGGTTATATGACCACCATTCATGCTTATACCGGTGACCAGATGACGTTGGACGGCCCTCATCGTAAGGGTGACCTGCGTCGTGCGCGTGCGGCTGCTGTGAATATTACTCCGAACAGCACGGGTGCTGCGAAAGCAATCGGACTTGTTATTCCTGAACTGAATGGCGTTTTGGATGGATGCGCACAGCGTGTTCCTGTTCCGACCGGTTCCTTGACACAGCTTGTTGCAATCGTGGAAGGTGACGTTGACAAAGACGGCGTGAATGCAGCAATGAAAGCGGCAGCTTCGGATTCTTTCGGTTACACCGAGGACGAAATCGTTTCTTCGGACATTGTCGGAATCACCTATGGCTCGCTGTTTGACGGAACGCAGACCAAATGCATGCCTATGGGAGACGGATCCACGCTTGTTAAAGTTGTATCCTGGTATGACAATGAAAACTCTTACACCAGCCAGATGGTTCGCACCATTAAATATTTTGCTGAGTTGAAGTAATTGATTTGAACTGAAATGAAGCCGCCCTGCGTATATTTTGCGGGCGGCTTTTTTTATAATTAAAATTAAGATTGCAATTGTCTAAAATAAAATATCGATATTATTAGGAGGACATTATGATACGAAGAATTGAAAAAAGAGACAGGGCTGTTTTTTTACAGTTGTCTGCATTATTTTACGATTCGCCCGCGGTATTGCATAAAATACCTTTAAAATATCATGAGTCAATGTTCAAAGAATTGATGCAAAGCGACAGGTATGCGGAAGGTTTTATGGTGGAGAAGGATGGGAAGACGGTAGGGTATGCGTTGATTTCGAAGACGTATTCGAGAGAAGCCGGCGGAAAAGTTTTATGGTTAGAAGAACTTTTTGTCCTTGAAAATTATCGCTGTTGCGGCCTTGGGCGAGAATATTTTGATTTTATAGAGGAATATGCTAAAGAAAATCATTTTGCCAGGATCCGGCTTGAGGTAGAAAAAGAAAATATTCGTGCTCGTAAACTATATGAAAAATTAGGATATATTCCGCTGGAATATTCACAAATGGTTAAAGAACTGCAATAAAATTCGATCAAAGCAGAACACGAATAAAGAATGATTAAGGGGATGTGTTTTTTAATCAAATTATTGCAAGAAAAGCAGAATTATGTTATACTGAGAAAGCGGAAAGTTTAAAACTGGAAAGTGGGTAACTTGGGATTAAAAATATAATA
>CALVMT010000132.1 GCA_944347775.1 uncultured Clostridia bacterium
CATCTACAGACCGATCGGCTAAAAGTCCGGCCAAAGCGCCGTGCCCTGTCCCGTTAGAGCCAATTACTTCAGTGGATATTACCTTATTGTCTTCCACCTCATATACCTTAAAAAACTCTGTTTTTCCAAAATGCTGAAAAACATTTCCATTATCGTAGGTTACTGCTATTTTCATCTCATGCCTCCATAAAGTCTGCTCTTTTTTATTCATAATTCTGCTTTTTCAGCAATCCCATTTATTATGCCTTTTTGCAAAATGCTATACTATTTTAAGTCTGCAAAATCAAATTTTCTGATCTCACAGTTCTTTACTCCATATGCTGCATATTCCTCATTTGTCATATCTCTAAAATATGACTGTACCACGCGGGCAATTCCGTTATGCGCCACCAGGATATAAGACTTATCCTCATTTTTTGCTTTTTCCTTCAGTTCATCCAGCAAATTATAGATTCTCTGAGCCAGGCGCAGCATAGATTCCCCGCCTTCAAAGCTACAGACGAACTGCTGCTTTGCTTTCTCAAATTCCTTGCTGTTGCGGGGACTGGTCGCCTCCCATTTTCCGAAATTCTGTTCTGTCAGCCGTTTCTCTTCCCTTGCCGGAATCCCGGTTATTTCCGAAATATGTCTGGCCGTTTCAGCAGCTCTGGAAAGAGGAGAATACAATATCTCATCCACGCGGATCCCCTGTTTCAGCACCTGCTTCCCGGTCTCAACTGCCTGTTCATGCCCTTTCTGCGTCAGCGGGATATCCGTCGCCCCGCATATTTTATCTTCCACATTCCACACGGACTCTCCGTGCCGGACAAAATAGATACATCCCATCATATTCTCCTTCGTATATTGTATACCTGTAATCTGATATTCCCCGGTTCAAAACAATCTTCTCTTCGAGCTTCTTACTGATATAATCTCAATTATCACTTATCTGCCCGGTCGGAGAAATAATAATTCTCATTCCAGTTCCTTCAGCATCTGCGCGGGATTATCAGCCGCCTTCACATTATCAAAGGCCTTCACAATAATCCCGTTCTCATCAATTAGATACGTTGTCCTGACTACCCCCATTGCGACTTTTCCGTAATTCTTCTTCTCCTTCCAGACATCATATGCCTTTATCACCTCAAGCTTTGGATCGGATAACAAAGTGAACGGAAGCTGATATTTTGTCTCAAAATTCTTATGAGACTTCACGCTATCCTTACTGACGCCAAGCACAACCGCGCCCTTCTCAAGGAACTGCGGATAATTCTCTCCAAACCCGCAGGCCTGCTTCGTACAGCCCGGTGTATTATCCTTCGGGTAAAAATATAAAATCACTTTCTTCCCTCTGTATTCCTCAAGTGTATGCATGGCGCCGTTCTGATCCGGCAGGGAAAATGCCGGCGCCGTTGTTCCGATTTCTAACATCTTTTTCCTCTTTTCTGCGCTGCAGATTTCTTATAATACTCACAGCCTATACCGCAGCGCTGACATAAGCCGATCTGATCCATCCAATTCACCGGATAATTAGACGCGTCAAAGTCTGAAAGCTTTGAAAATTCTCTATTCCTTCCTTCTTTTCAGCGTTCTCAGATATTCCTTCTGCTCCGGTGTAATCCGATCGCTCTCAATTGCCTTCTGAATCGTCTTATTATGAGTCCATACTTCCAGTCTGTTCTGCTCAATAAAAGGCAAAACCCGATCAAACTGCTTCGCGAGCGCTGTTGCAAAATACCATGCGATCATCATATTAACATAATACTCGTCCGAGCGGATCTTCGCAACCTCTTCTGCATAAATTAATTCAAAACGATCATCCAGAAAATGAGTCATCAACATACCGACTCCGAAACGAATTGTATAGGTATGTCCGGATGCAATCCAACGTTCAATATAGGGAAGAAGCTTCTGCGCCTCCTTCCTGAATACGCGGGGGGACAGCTGATCACAGGTTGCCCAGTTATCAATCCATGGCAGAAATGCCTCCACTTCTCTAATACATCGTTCAAAGTCCTTCTCCAGAGATATCAAAAAAGCATGCAGCTGGTTCTCCTCAAAGTATTGATGCGGGACATCATTCAGAAACATTTCGATATTCTCCTGTTCTTCCACATCTTCTTGCCTTTCCCGCTTTCCACATCCAGCCTCTCTCATCATGCGGCCTGCCATACTGCGAAGCGCCGGAGTACGGACGCCAATTACCGTATCCGGCAAAACGGATGGCATCAATCTGCTCTGAAACCGGGCGTAAGCCTCATCCTGCTGGGAGAACAACTCCTCGCGGATTTTGTCTGTCATATTCATTTATCTACTCCTCTCTGTTATTTTTCTAACTATACAGTAGTCAATTATTACTCTTATAGTTGTTAATACCAACTTTATGTAGTAATGATTATTGCTTTAACCATGGTTTTTTTAATATCACGATTATACACAGTATAACATAAATTTATTAATATATACACCTTCTTCATAATTTCTGCTTATATGACCTTCGCGAGATCATGACTACTGTCAGTTGAAAAATATCCGGTGCAAAATCCATTTCTACTCACACGTCCCTCGCGGGACGTGACACATGCCAACGGTATTGTACACCGCTCTGTCAGAATTTCTACTCACACGTCCCTCGCGGGACGTGACTTATTACACAACCATTATATCACAAAAACACAAAATTTCTACTCACGGGAGTTTGACAGCTGAACCATGAGAAAATCCTGTCTAGGGCGCATAATGCCTATATTTTTTTGTCAAATTTTGTGCACTTTAACATAGCTATTTGTGGCTATATATGATATAATGGGCATGAGGAGGTAGTTACTATGAAACTGACCGTTAGTAAATCAAAAAATTCCGCGTCCTTTTATGTCCAAAAAACCATCCGCAAACCCAATGGATGTGTGACCTCTGTGACCGTTGAAAAACTTGGAAATTTAACCGAGGTGACTGCAAAAGCCGGAGGAAAGGATCCGTATGTTTGGGCCCAGGAATACGTCAATGAACTTAACCGCAAAGAGTATGAGGAAAACAAGGAGATCCTAGTCCGGTATTCCCCCTCCAAACTCTTGAAAAAGGGCGAACAGAGGCTCTTTCATTGCGGATATCTTTTTCTCCAGAAGATTTATTATCAGCTTGGGCTGGATCAGATTTGCCGGGATATCTCTCTCCGTCATCCCTTCGAGTATGATCTGAATGATATCCTTTCCAAACTGATTTACACCAGGATCCTGTTCCCTTCTTCCAAGCTGTCTTCCAGAAAACAGGCAGAGAAACTGATGGAACCGCCATCCTTTGAACTCCATGATGTGTATCGGGCCCTCTCTGTCCTTGCAAAAGAGAATGACTTTATACAGGCACAGTTATACAAAAACAGCCAGAAGGTCATGGATCGCCGAAAGGACATTCTCTATTATGACTGCACGAATTACTTCTTTGAGATAGAAGAGGCGGATGAGCTGCGCCGGTACGGAAAATCCAAACAGCACCAGCCCCTCCCGATTGTTGGGATGGGACTGTTTATGGATTATGACGGGATTCCGCTGGCATTCGATATCTACCCCGGGAACAAGAACGAACAGCCAACC
>CALVMT010000133.1 GCA_944347775.1 uncultured Clostridia bacterium
ATTGATGAATATGTGGGGCTTGATACGAAGGTAGCACCGACAGAAGGAGACTAATTAACTTTGATTATTAGGGAGGAATAATCATGTATAAAGTATTAACAATCGGCGGGAAAGATTACCGCTTAGAGTACAATGTGGAGGCTTCGCTTTATAAGGACGGTGTTGACCGACTTATTAATTTTTTGAGCGGAGCGTTTGGCGCTTCTGGTGAAGATGAGCTTACCAAAGGGCTGTCTGATGAAGATAAAACTAAGGTGAGGGTTGAACTTGTGCAAAATCTCAGATCTGAAATTATTAATCTTCCAGATACTGCATTAACACTGTTTTATGCAGGACTTTTGGAGTATCACGGATTAGATGGAGATGGGAGTATTCTGCATAAAGTTGATGCAAAGAAACTGGTGAAACAGTTATTTGCAGAGCAGCCAGAAGGTGGGATTACTGATTTTGCCTCACTTTTAGAGCTTTGTATGAACCAAATGGGAGAAGATGGTTTTTTCAAACGGACGGGCCTGGAACGGATAGCGGAACAGAGCGAGGCCGCCAAGCCCAATCGAGCTACAAGACGAGCACAAAAAAGACTTACCGAGAGCAAATCCTAACAGAATTATTGCCAAGCGCCATTGAATGCGGAATCCCGGAAGAGCGTTTTTTCAAAATGACCCCAGCGGCCATTAAGCGCCAAATAGAGGCATTTTGGAAACAAAAGAAGAATGATTGGGAGCGGTCAGAGTATGAGGCATGGTTGAATGGCTGGTTTGTTATGAATGCCATAGCCTGCTCATTTAGCAAAAAGCATAAATATCCCAAAAACCCATTGCAACAGGAACAGGTTGTAGTGGATGATATGGTTCTCACAGAGGATGAAAAAGATTACTACAGAGAGCAATTTGTAAAACGATTACAAAGGATGGAAAAACGTTTTAATAAAGCAAAAGAAAACAAGAATGGTACAGAAATTGTATCTATGAATCAGGGCGGTCGGGTGTCATAGCTTGATCGCCCTTTTTGACTATTAGGCAGAAAATAGTCAGTAACCTCAAACAGTTAGGAGGTAGATTATGCCAGATAATATCGATTCGTTGCAGATAGAAATATCGGCAAATGCACAATCTGCGGAGAGGTCGCTTGATAGACTGGCCGATACATTAATTAGGTTGCAATCTTCCCTAAGAGGAATTAGTAATGGTCAGTTTCAAAACCTATCTGCCGGAATCCGTCAGCTTTCTGATTCCATGCAACGATTTTCCAGTGTGGTAAAGACTGCTGATTTTACCAGAATTGCCACGGGGTTAAACAAACTGTCTGCAGTAAATGTACAGGGAGTAAGTGATGCATCTCGGGCAATTAACACACTGACTGCAAATTTAAGCCAAATAGGGACAATCGCTTTTGATTCACAGGGAATTGCCAACATAGCTAATGCAATTGCTCAATTAGGACGGAAAACGGTCACTCAAGCAACGGCAAATATCCCGATTCTCACCACGGCTTTAAGCGGACTTGTTACAGGATTGAATCAAATTGGTAGTGTTCAATTTGATATTAGTAGCCTATCAGAGTTGACTTCATCCATCACAAAACTTGGAGGGAAATCGGCAACTACAGCCGCCAGTGGGAATATAACAAAACTGGCAACAGCGTTAAAACAAATGATGATAACGCTGTCCACCGCCCCACGGGTTAGCCAGAACATAATTCAGATGACACAAGCATTGGCGCAATTCGCCGCATCAGGGAGTCGGGCCGGAACCGCAACAAATAGCCTTGTTAGGAATTTCAATCTTCTTCCGGCTTCAACTGCAAAAGCTAGGTCTGGCTTTAATGGATTGGCTGGGGCAATAGGTAAATTTTATGCCACATACTGGCTCTTGATTCGCGGAATGGGCCAATTTAAAAAGGCAATTGATATATCATCGGATTTAACAGAAGTTCAAAACGTGGTAGATGTGGCGTTTGGTGATATGTCGGACAAAATGAATGAGTTTGCCGATTCTGCATTGCAACTTTACGGCATGTCCGAGTTGACCGCAAAACAAATCGGCAGCCGCTTCCAGGCTATGGGCGTATCAATGGGATTTGCCCAAAAGGACATGACTGATATGTCTATTCGGCTGACTCAATTAGCTGGAGATTTAGCTTCGTTTTACAATATCACGCAAGACGAGGCGGCCACTAAATTGCAGTCTATCTTCACCGGTGAGTCTGAACCGCTGAGGTCGCTGGGAATTGACCTAGCTCAAACATCCGTTGAAGCATGGGCGTTATCGCAAGGAATAGACGCTGATATGCGGAGCATGACAAATGCCGAAAAGACCATGCTTCGGTATCAATATGTGCTGGCCTCTACCGGACAAGCTACCAATGACTTCATCCGCACCCAGAACAGCTGGGCAAATCAGCTCCGTTTATTAACCGGAGCATTTGAACAATTAGGCTCCATCGTTGGTGGAGTCCTTATTAATGCCTTTAAACCGTTTATCCAGGCATTAAACAGTGTTATGGGCGCAGTAATTAACTTTGCCCAAGTTGTATCTGACGCATTAGGAGCTATATTCGGATGGGAATATCAGACAGGAGGCGGGGTAGCACAAGACCTTGAATTGGGTGCTGGAGCCGCCGAGGATATTGAGGATGCAACCGGTGGCGCGGCTGACAATGCCAAGAAACTAAATAAATATATTGCTGCATGGCATGAAGTCAATAATATGACCTCGAATGAGGGATCAAAAGGATCTGGCGGCGGAGGTGGTGCCGGTGGATCTGGCGGGGCAGGAGCGGCAGATGGCGGCCAATGGGTGCAGGCAGAATCCCTTTGGGAGCGATACACAAGTTCCATAGATTCTCTTTACGCTCTTGGAGATTATATCGGCAAAGTTCTTACAGATGCAATGAACAGTATTGATTGGGATTCTGTGTACGAATCGGCCCGAAATTTTGGTGCTGGGCTTGCATCTTTTTTAAATGGGCTTATTTCACCGGAATTATTTGGTGCCATTGGAACCACGATTGCTGGTTCGCTGAATACCGTTCTTCACGGGCTTGATTCTTTTGGACAGACCTTTGACTGGATTAACTTTGGGGAATCCATAGCGGCTGGAATTAATAATTTCTTCTCTACCTTTGATTTTGGGCTTTTGGCAAACACAATTAATGTGTGGGCGCATGGAATTCTCGATTACCTTATCACCGCCATAGATAATATCCAGTGGGAGATGATAGGCACTGAGATAGGTAATTTCTTAGTCGAAATTGATTTTACAGGAATAGGATCCAAAGTTGGAGAGCTATTATGGAAAGCAATAAATGCTGGAGTAAGCCTCTGGAAATCCTCTTTCGATGCGGCTCCAATTGAAACTACGCTTGTTACTGCGATAGGGATTTTGAAGTTTTCTGGACTTGGAAAGGTTATCACAAATTCACTCGTAAAGAGCATCACTGGCAGTATATCAGCAAAAGCAATTGGTGGAGCAATAGCCAAAGCATTTTCTGCAACAGCGATAGGAACAGCAATAGCCAAAGCTTTTTCGGCTAATACAATCGTGGCTACAATAAGCGCAACGATGGCAGAAACGGGAGCATCGCTTTCAAGCGTATTATTGGCGACAATATGGACTCCCATCCAAACATTTTTAACATCCACACTTCCTGGGTTGATTACAGGAGGAATTACGGCATTAGCTGGAACTCTCGGGATAAGTGTTGCCGGTGCGGGAGCATTAGTAGTGGCGGCAGTAGCGGCTGCAATTGCAAGCATAGTAGCAGTTGTTACCAATTGGGACGAAATAAAAGTATTTTTTACGGAAACGATACCTGGGTGGTGGAACGGTACTGTGTTACCGTTTTTCCAAAGTATACCAGATGGACTTACTGGGATATGGGAAACAGTAAAATCTACAGCAATTGAAAAATGGAATCAGTTGCTTAATTTTATGTCATCGATTCCAGAAACAATAGGTGGAATCGTAGAAAATATATCCAATTGGTTTTCTGAGTTGCCGTACAATATCGGTTATGCATTAGGATTGGCGTTAAGCTCAATTATTAATTGGGGAACGGATATATATGACTTTTTAAGCCAAAAAATACCGGAAATAGTATCGAGTGTGGTTCAGTGGTTTGCAGAGCTTCCGGGAAATGCATACTCGGCGATATCTGGATTTATTTCTGACATTGCCACATGGGGAGCTAATTCGCTAACTACTTTTCAAACTAACGTGTCAAATATTGTTCAAAATGTAGTAAATTGGTTTTCAGAACTTCCCGAAAAAGCCTATGACGCAATTATCAAAATAAAGGATAGCATATCGAAGTGGGGAACTCAGACTATTGGATTTTTTGAGACAGAAGTCCCCAAAATTGTTGACAGCGTTATTGGCTTTTTTGCTGATCTTCCGAAGAAAATCGTGACCGTTGGAGAAGACTTGGTAAAAGGGCTATGGAACGGAATTAACAACATGATTGACTGGCTCGGAACTAATATAACCGGATTCATAAACGGGGTTATTGATGGGTTCAAAGAAGGATTTGACGAGCATTCTCCATCCAAGGTGGCTTTTGAAATAGGCGATTACTTTACGCTTGGATTAGCAAATGGTATATCTGATAGATTTGGTGATGTTTATAAAATGGTTGATAATTTTACTGGAGACATATCATCATTTAGAATGTCAATGCCAGTAGTGGATTTATCTGTTGATACCAGCAAATATCAATTCAATCCTATGAGTGTCAATACCGGAAAATTGCAGTCTGAAATGCAGCAATCGCTGGATTATATGTTTGGCGCATCTGGTGGGATTATTGATTATAATCGTTTAGGAGAAGCGGTATATCAAGCGCAATCTCAAGCTATGCAAGAAAACCCGGTACAAATTGGTGATGATGATGTATTTCGTTCTGCCCAAAGAGCACAAACTCGATATCAAAAAAGAACAAACAGAATTGGATGGGCGGGAATATAGCGCAAATGCCTGCATAAAATGCATAATTAAAAATGATACAATAATATACGTAAGGCACTCGTAAAAATCGGGTGCCTTTTTGTGCGCATTCCGGTTTGCAATTAGAGCAAATCGCTAACCTCAAACAACTAGGAGGTAGATTTTTAAATGTATGGATTTGAAGGGTGGCTATTAAAGGTAAACGGAACCATATTTCCAACAAAATACATACGTGCAGAAACATATACCGTTACGCCGGATCAAGAAACAGATTTGGACGACTATACGGATAATGATGGCGTGTTCCACCGGAATATTCTCCCTGCAAAAGCCACTAAGATAGAGTTTTCTACCCCTACAATGTGGTTGCGGGATATGTCCCAGGTATTAGCTATTCTTCCAGATAATGATGGAGATAATTCTGTTCAAATAGAATACTGGAATCCGCGAAAACTTGGATATCAATCCGGAACAGCTTATATCCCTGATGTGTCATGGGTTCCGTATTATATAGACCCTGATAAAAGGGATATTCTATATAACGAAACTCGTTTTGCTTTTATTGAATATGGCGAGGTGAGATAGAATGCTGATAATTCCAGAAGAAATAAAAGCCTTGTTTCGGTCAGATAATAACAAACCGGAAACCCATAAAAAATTTAAGCTTACATTTTATGACACATCAATTGATACATTGTACCCGCATGAAACACTATTCCCTGAAGAGTCTTTGTTTCCGGCCGAGGGAACGGAACCTTGGCTTGTTATTGAGAACGATAGGATTGTTACGGAGTCGTTGCAAATTACAGAAGCGTTATCCAGCGATGAGGATTTGGTTTTTGGCTCTTGTGAAGGAGCAGAACTCCAGATCACCGTTGCAGATGTCACGCAGGATATCACCAATAGGGAATTTACTTTAACGGTTGAGATTGGCGGGTACGAAATGGCCCTTGGAATTTACACGGTCAAGTCATTTGTGCGTCAGTCAGACCGGCGGAAGCGGAAGATTACGGCCTATGACCGCATGAGCTGGTTTAATGTAGATGTAGCAAACTGGTATAATAACTTGTCTTTCCCAATGACCCTAAAGACATTTAGGGATTCCTTGTGTGATTATATTGGAATTGCGCAAAATGGTGCAACACTTTTGTTTGATTCCATGGAACTGACAAAGACAATTGAGCCGCAACAAATATCCGGGACAGATGTTTTAAGCGCCATATGCGAGATTAACGGGTGCTTTGGACATGTAGATAAAACCGGCGCATTAACCTACGTACAGCTCCAGCAAACCGGATTATATCCATCAGAGACATTGTATCCCGAAGAAACTCTTTATCCCTCTGAATTTGGTGGGGATGGGATGCCTACTGAGACGATATCCACATATAAACAGCCAATGACCTATGAGGATTATCTCGTAGAAGGAATAGACAGTTTGGTCATCCGGCAGGAAGAAGGGGACGTGGGAGCGAATGTGGGCGAAGGAAATAATACATACGCTATAGAGGGAAATTTCCTGGTATATGGAAAATCGGGCCAAGAGCTGTTGTCCATAGCACAATCTTTGCTACCGTATATTTCCGGCAGAGTATACCGCCCCGTCAGTCTGGATTGCAACTGCATGCCGTGGTTGGAGGTAGGGGATGCGATTATTGTTCCCACAAAAGATGATATTGTTGAAACGTTTGTC
Organism: uncultured Clostridia bacterium; assembly: GCA_944347775.1. Lineage (GTDB taxonomy): Bacteria > Bacillota > Clostridia > Christensenellales > Christensenellaceae > QANA01. The sequence continues at coordinate 6,637 of CALVMT010000133.1, forward strand.
ATGAAGCGGACAATTTCCGGGTGTCAGGCCATGCGGGATAAAATAGAATCCACCGGAAGTCAAACTAGGGAAGAACAATTCACAATTCAGCGACAGATTACCCAGTTGGAGGGTAAATCGGCGGTAATTGTTAAAACAATAGAAGGAGTATCGGCTACAGTAACAGACCTTGCGGAAAGCACATCTGCTCAATTTAAATTAACGGCACAGCAAATATCTTCTGAGGTTACGAGAGCGACCGAAGCGGAAGGACAACTTAGTTCCAGGATAACACAAACCGCAGAGCAGATATCTTTGAAAGTAAGCAAAGGTGATGTGACATCTGAATTAAATTCTGAACTTACTATTACTGGGAATTCCATTAATCTGACAACAGGTCATTTCACAATAAACGCCGCTAATATGACAGTTGATGCGCAAGGAAATGCAACATTTTCTGGAAATGTTACCGGCGCAACTATAACCGGCGGAAGTATTAATATTGGTGGTGGGAAATTTACGGTTTCTTCTGGCGGTATTGTTAGAGCAGAGGATGCGGTGATAACTGCGGCCACATTAAATGCTACAGGAATTATATATGCAGAAGAAGGGATATCATGTAATGGAGACGCTTCATTTGATTATCTTTATGCTGGAGAAATTTATTGTCCCGGCCCGATTACGGGCCAAATAAATGATATTTCAGATCGACGGATTAAGGAAGATATTTCTGAAGTTCCATTAATTAATTGCTACAAAATCGTAATGGGATTAAATCCTGTATCTTTTAAGTATAAAAATAATGGAAGTAATGGAGTTGGACTTGTTGCACAAGAAGTCCTTTCTTTGATGAAGGATTTAAACATGGATTATCCTTTAGTAAATTATGATTCCAAAAGAGATATATATATGATTCCTTATGGAGGATATATTTCGATTTTAGCAGGAGCAATTCAATATCTGGATAATAAGGTTAAAAACCTGGAGGTAAAACTTGAAAACTCTAACATATAAATATGAATCCATGAAACGGGCCGGACAACTGCTAAATTCTTTGGTAGTGTCTGGCTCTAATAATTTTAGGGCGCTATCAGAAATAGCGGACATTCTCGATTCTGGAACGCCTGGTGAGACTTTTGAAAAGGAGGTGCCGAAAAATGATTCAATCAATATCAAAAGCGGTAAGACAAGTAGTGTCAAAAATATGGCCGAACAAAAAATACAATCGGATAAATTGGCAAAATAGACCGTCTACAGCTACAGCTTTAGGTGCAACAAACCTAAACAAAATTGATGTGTTTTGTAATGACGTAGACAATGCGCTGATTCAAATGGATGCTGGGAAATTAAACATTGAGACAGCAAATTCTATGCTTGCCAGCGTTTCGTTTAATCAAGATACAGGCACTTTTACTTTTAAAGAGCTTGATGGAACCACATATACATACGACCTTAATTTGGAAAAAATTCCCGTATCATTTACGCTTACCGAGGAAGGTATTCTTATTATGACAACGGAAGATGGGGAACAATGGCAATGTAATATTGCTGACCTGATTAAGGATTATGTATTTGATGATTCCGAAACGATAGCCTTTGAGAAAGAGTTTGTGAGCACAGATGATGAAGGAAAGGGTTCTTACCATGTCAGCGCTTCGGTAAAAGCTGGAAGTATTAACGAAACCCATCTTAATCCTGATTATAGAGCTAATATCTTATCCTATACAACACAAGCGCAAGAGGCCGCAAATGATTCGCTCGACTATTCAAAGGATTCAAAAAGATGGGCAGTGGGGGATGCGGAATATGAAGGCAGCGCAACAGACAATGCAAAATATTATAAAGAACAGGCAGAAGCCGCTAAACAAGCGGCGGAAGAGGCGAGGGATGAAGCGCAGGCGGCCACAGGTGTAGAAATCGCAGAAGTCGGAAAAGTCGGGGTAGTAAAGCCAGACGGTACAACAATTAGCATAGATGCGGATGGTACAATTCATGGAGTCTCTAAATTTGATGAGGATGGATATGTATATGTTGAAAATTCGGACGAGGGAACCGATCCTGCGCCAGATCCAGAATTAGATGCTGATAAGCTAGGCGGGGTTGCGCCAGAAGGGTACGTTAAAAAAGCTACTGATTTGTATACGGGATTCGACCAGGCAACGGAAGGCGAGAAGGCAGCAGATGCAACGGCAATTAAAGCCTTGAATGACAAATTCTCTGTCGCAACAAATGTTGGAGCTACAGATACATATGGAATTCTTGAAGAAGCACTAGGGCAATCGAATGTACAGGCGTTGATAGATGAAATTGCCAACCGGGTAATGAATCAACTCCTTGCAAAATCGGCAATGTCGAATGTGCAAATAAACGACCAAAATCATGTGCCAACATCAGACTTGGTATACTCTATGAATGAGACGATCACTCAGCTAAATAGTGATTACCAGAAGACAGAAACAAATTCGTATGCTGCATCTCATCTTTCTCGGTCTATTATAGTCACAAAACGGAATGGAATTGTCACTATTGCTTATGGCGGAGACGTTAATAATATGCCGTCGGGAGAGAACGGAACAATATGCACGTTAGATTCTAAATATGCCCCTATGGCTTCAGTACAAACTATGACATTTCCTAATACAAAAATACAAATAGCAATAAATCAAAGCGGAAGTATTACGGCATACAACTATGGCACCGATATTCAGCAATTAACATCTGCTCGTTTTTCAATAACTTATGTTGCGGCAAATTAAGCATCCCACTGCCCCATATTTATCCTCATATATAAAGGAGAGCTCAATGCATAACTGCAAATATATGCAAATCCATAACTCCCATTATCAACTCGCTGCATAAGGCCGGAATATACGCCACCACAAGCTATTCGCACAACATACACTCCGTCATTAATTGTATTCCATTTATTTTTTATGACTTGAGATGGATTATTGACTATATCATCAGTAATTAGGATATAATTTGCTTTGCCATCATCTATGGATTGGTAATCACTATTTAGCTGAGTAAACTATTAGAATGGGCAAGATGGTATAAAATCGCCATTTCCAAATTTGCGGCGGCAACTTCATCTGATATGTAATGGATATTAGAAAAATCAAAAGGAGCATACTTAAATGCTAAAAATAAATCTTTGGCAGCTTGTTTTGATTGGTAAATTACATAGGAACTTGGAATCATAATTATCACCTCAAAATAATAAACGGAAAATATTTCGAAATTCTCCGCTTGTTATTGACGACTATGACTCTCCTTTTATAAAATAAAAGAGCGGACACGCGCCCTAGGAAAGCAAAATGTCCGCTCTAACTCCAAGTGTCCCTGGAATCGGTATTATTGTACCAGATTCCTTCTTGGAGTGCAATAAAAAATAAGAAGGAGATAACTGGTATGACAAACGAAATTAGGAACAAAGTATTAATTACATTGCGGGAGAACTTCACCACGGAGCAATTGCACATGATTGACATGGCGATTGCAAAGGCTTTAGTAGGGTATAAGGTCGAGAAAGAAGAAACCCTTCCAGCCCTAGTCGGTGATGAAATTCCTGTAGAGATTAAGGAATTTTTGATTCGAAAAGAGCTTAAAGGATGTTCTGCAGGAACTTATATTCAGTATGAATATATTCTCAAAGATTTTGTTTTTAGGATTAATAAAAACATTCGCGAGGTAAGAGACACGGATGTTTTAGCATATCTTGACTATCGGATGAATTCCTGTGGCGTGTCCGCAAGGACGGCAAACGGAAACAGGCTGATTCTCAGTTCATTTTTTACCTATATGCATGATACTGGGAAAATGAACTACAATCCCATGAAAACAGTAGACCCAATTAAGTTCAAGGCCAAGGTAAGGGAACCTCTTTCTGATATTGAGTTGGAAAGGGTTAGAAATGCGTGTCAAACTTTACGAGAAAAGGCATTATTTGAAGTGCTTTATTCCACTGGGGCACGGGTAAGCGAAATAGCTGGACTTGATTATACTGAGATTGATGCTAACTCCAGATCAGCAGTTATTACTGGAAAGGGAGACCAGGAGCGCCATATATTTTTTAATGCCAAATCGTTGTTAGCAATTGATAACTATATAAAGTCAAGAAATGATAATCAACCCGCATTATTTGTTGGAGATGTGGCCCCGCATAAACGATTGAGCAAGGCATCAATAGAGAGTATTATAAGAGAGATAGGAAAACGCACAGGACTTAATCGCCCATTATTCCCACATCTTTTGCGGCACACATTTGCGACTGACATGTTGGCGCAAGGAGCCAAAATTGACGAGGTTTCTGAAATGCTGGGGCACAAGAAATTGGAAACGACCAAGATTTATGCAAAGACTAGCAAGGCTTCCTTAGAGGCGGCGCATCGGCGCTTTGCGGCATAAAAACAGTTAGTAAAAAATTTTGGCCGGTGAAAATCCGGTCTATTAGTCATGTATAAATATGTTATATAAATATTAAATTAAATGATTATTTAACCTTATAAACTTGAAAATTCAAGCCCATATAGGGCTTTTTATTTTGCATAAATATAAATTTTAACACATATAAGGAGGTTGTCTATATGGCACAATTAAGACTAATTAATGGCAAAACTTATGAACTGGTAACTAATGGAGTTTTGACCCTTGGTGATGACGTAAAGTTCATATTTCTTCCAGGTGAAGATTCTTTTGAAACTATTGAATCAAGGTTTGACGAAATCAACACTCAAAATATCTACATTCAAGATGAAGATGGCCTTACACTTCGCTCAATTGTTGGCTACACAAAGTACAAAGGGATGGAAAAACGCACAGATTATACAATATCCACACGGACCGTTAATACTGGAACTGACGAGGAACCAGTATATGAGACACAAGAAAATACAGGAACTGTTATGATTCTTACGCTTTCCAAACCGAAAATTGAGGATAGGGTTTCCACTCTGGAAACAGACATGATTAATACGATGTTGGCATTAACAGAAATTTATGAAGGGAGCATTTAATATGGTGCAAATTTATGTTTCGCTTATTAAAAAGGGACTCAAAACCATTGATCAAGTTCCAGAAAAAATCAAGGTTGAGGTACAAGCTGCGCTCAGCGCTTAATTGTATCAAATGTATCGTTCTGAAAATTTTATTTGGAAAGGAGATAAAAGATATGGCTGTAGTATATGCTACGTTGATTGTAAGAGGTGCTAAAACCTATGCGGAGGTACCGTCTAAAATCAAAGAGGCTGTAAAACAGGTACTGATTGACCTGGATTGTGCCGATCTGATTGAGGAATAGAAAGGCGGTGATCCTTTCTCTGGGTCGGGCAGTATCCCGTCGGCCTAAAGCCAACTAATTAACGCGGATATCGCATCAATCGTGGTGCGGTATCCATTTTTTATGTGAGGATAAATTTCATGATTTCAAATTGCGGAAGTGATGAACGCGGTCGTTATACAGGCGGACAAGCTGGAGATCAAACTGGTAGAGAATGGCAAGTGATTCCATGGTATAACCGTCCTTGGAATTATGTTTTGCGGCACCCGGACCAGAATGTCGGGAACCTATTGGCAGAACTGGCCAGAAAAGCCGCTCAGAATGACAAGATCGGGTATGACCAGGGCGGGAGAACGTCGTACTGGAAGCAGCTTTCTGCGGTAGGCTACGACCCGTCAAAGATTACTGTAGCCTGTGAAGCGGATTGCTCCTCTGGTGTAGCCGCTAACATTAAGGCGGCAGGATATCGTTTGGGTATTTCTGCTCTTCAGAACGTTTCGAAAGATTGTTATACAGGGAATCTTCGGGCCGCCTTGAAAAAGGCTGGATTCCAAGAATTCACAGACTCTAAATATTTGACAAGTGATGAATACCTTCTCCCGGGTGACATCCTCCTTTACGAGGGCCATCATACAGCGACTAACCTAGACCAAGGTTCCAAGGCTGTTGCGGAGTATACAGAAGGCTTTAAAATGGCTTCTGATGGAATTAGATGGTGGTATCAGTACAAAGATGGCTCTTGGGCGGCAAACGGCTGGTATTGGCTCACAGAGGCCACAGGAGGCACGTCTGGATGGTATCTGTTTGACGAGGCGGGATATATGCTGACGGGATACCAGAAAGACCCGGATGGTGAATGGTTCTTCCTTTGCCCAGACAAGGGAATCGACGAAGGAAAATGCATGGCAACTGACGATAGGGGTGTGCTGTGGGTTCCAAGAGACTATGATTTTGAGAACCATAAATTTATACTTTAAGCAGTAAATGAGGCTCGTGTTCGGGTATATCCCTGGATACGGGCCTTTTCTTTTGTCTGGAAATACTGCTGTGAATGCTCAGAATCGCCGAGAATCGATTTTAAGGGGCGAGGCCTATAGTTTATGCCCTGGAAGCATAAAAATCGAAATACGGCTAAAATATAAATTGTAGTTATAGTTCCGTGCAATAGATGTCAATGAGAATTCCAAAGAGATACAACATCTTGCGTTATCCCGAACTAACTTATCGCTATATATTATTATATATAATATATTATAAATACATATACTATAGCTAGATATAACCTAGACTTATAAGAATACCTAGCCATAGTATATATCTCTACCACTAATGTATCTATAAAGTCTAATGTATCTCTAGCTAAGTATATATAATATGTCTCTACCATAACTGTATTAACTAAGATAAAGCTATCTCTAGCTAAGAGTATATTATTATATATAGCTACCACTACTTTACTAACTAAGTCTAAATAATCTCTAGCTATAGTTATATTATCTATAGAATATTATATTTAGTTACTTAAATTAACATAATATAATTTATTATAATATATATATTATATATATAATAGGGGCGGGGGATTTTTGAATATTCTGAAAAATCTGAAAACACCGATAAAATACGGTCTATTTCTTTTCTGGAATCTGGAACAAACCTCCTTGGCGCGGAATATAATGTATCATGGATATACGGTTGGGATATATTTACGAACATATGTTCGATTTTTCTTGACCTTATAGGCCCGCAGTAGTATAATTGACCTATCGTTACAGAAATTTGTTGAGTGGAGGGGTGAGTGTTATGGATTACATGGATAAGAAAAAGGAAGAGCTGGATAAGACAATCATAGAAATGCTATCTACTCTTCCTTATGATGATGTTGCGCGTATTTATGCCTATATCAAGGGGCTTTATTTTTCTTGACAGGCCAGTAGCTCTTTGATTAAACAACGTACAGCCCTCTTATGTCCAGTTGTAAGTTGGCTGTACATTTTTATTAATTGTGCTTCATCTTCGCCTTGCTTTTCTTTTCTATAAGCTCGATAATCTGCTCGACTCTCCCATTCTGTTAACTTCTCTGGAGCGACATTTAATATATCGGCGATCTGATTCAGCATTTCGGCATTAACTGTTTTGATGTTTCCAGCCTCGTATTTTTGTATTGTAGATTCAGTTAATTCAAGTTTGTCGGCCAACTCTTTTAATGTCATGTCGGATAGAGTTCTATATTTTTTTATGTTGCGCCCGACTCTTTCACAAAATTCTTTTGGCATAATGCACCTCCTTTCTCTATATTATAATTCTATCATGCCATGAAAAAAAGTCAATAAAATTTCTAAAAAAACTTTCACAAAGTGATTGACAAACTTTCATAATGTGATATAATCTATCACATAGCGAAAGTTGAGAAAGGAGTGAGTCAATGAATCTTCCAAAGCTTAAGGGAATTATTCGGGAAAAAAATAAGAATTATGTCCAATGTGCAAATGCAATAGGCAAGAGCGTTGCTAGTTTTAATTCCAAAATGAACGGAAGGGTGTCATTTGGAATTGATGAACTAGAAGATCTTGGGAATTTTTTGGAAATGACAGACGAAGAAAAGACAGAAATTTTTTTACGCTAAAACTATCACAACATGAAAGAAAATAGAACGAGGTGAAAGAGTGGATGTGAATTTTTCAAAAATTGAAATCAAGTCCATAGATGTTGAGAATGGATCAGCGTTTGCGGAAATTTATATTGACGGAAACAAACTGAAAGGTGTACGTCGCTTTGAACTAAAACAGGAAGTTGGAAACAATTTCCCAATATTGACTATTGACCTTAATGCGCTAAATATATCGGTTGATTCAAAAGTGCTCCTATTTCAATATGGGATGTCAAATATCACAGATATTTCATTTAGAGATACGCCGAATAGAGATTTTATATTTTCGAAAATCTCAGAACAATATGGGATTGACGAAGCTGAATTGAGGAAAAGGGTTTTGGACGAATGGGAAAAAGAAAATCCCTCACATAAAAGCGAGGGATAAAAAATTACTTTTGGTTTTGATTAATGATCGAACATTGGCTCGGATGTGTGCAGCATCCAGTCATTCCGGCATAAATGCAATCAAGCCTTCCATTGATAAATTCCGGCGATTTATCTTCTAGTGATGAAGCATTAATTTGAGTGAAATTTATAGAGTAATATTTACCCTGCTTTTCACAGAAGCCGCTGTAAATCATATTTTTATTCTCCTTTCATAGACTCGGTGCGGTAACACCTGTAAGGAGATTATAACACAGAAAGAGGTGATAGGTTGGACAAGTTACAAATTTTTAAATCAGATGAGTTTGGAGAAGTTCGAATAGTAACTATTAACGATGAACCTTGGTTCGTGGGAAAAGATGTAGCCACCGCACTTGGGTATGAAAGAGCAACTAAAGCCATTCAGGATCATGTGAATGAAGAAGATAAAGATGAAGTCCCAATTCAGGACTCCATCGGAAGGATGCAGAAAACACCTATTATCAATGAGTCTGGCCTGTATGCGCTCATATTTGGAAGCAAACTTGAGTCAGCGAAAAGGTTCAAACACTGGGTAACATCAGAAGTTCTTCCGTCTATCCGTAAGCATGGCGGATATATTGCCGGACAGGAATCCATGACGGATGATGAGCTGCTTGCAAAGGCCCTTCTGGTAGCGCAGAGCAAAATTGCAGAGCGAGACAAAATTATAGCCCAGAAACAAGAACGAATTGAGCAGATGAGGCCAAAAGAAGTGTTTGCGGACGCTGTAGCAACATCCAAACAGTCAATCCTTATTGGAGATCTTGCAAAGCTGATTTGTCAGAATGGCTACCAGATTGGGCAGAAAAGATTGTTTCAGTGGATGAGGGATAAAGGATACTTAATGAAATTTGGAAGCAGCCGCAATATGCCAACACAACGATATATTGAGCAAGGGTTGTTCGAGGTGAAGGAAAGTATAATTAATAATCCGGACGGTAGCGTAAGGCTTACGAGGACTACGAAGGTAACTGGAAAAGGCCAAATACATTTCATAAACAAGTTTGTCGGCGAGGGAAGGGAGCATGAGAAATAAAAAAGGTCTTTGGGGGTGTATCGGAAGCATCGTAATAATACTTGCGTTTATAGCCGGTCTCGCAACAGGAGCAATATACTCCGCAGAAATTCTTCAACAGATTTTGGCACTAAAAGAAAGAGGTGAGACTTTGATTACAATACTAAATTGGATTAATGACCGTCAAAAATGTGAGATTATGGCACACATTGATAGGAAGGCTCATACAATTATCCCAGATGTTGAGGACTCATTAATTGCAGATGAACTGTATAGCGATATTTTGCAGATGGCCTTGCGGGAAGCTGGAGTAAACAATATGGATTCAATAAATACTAAATATTTGGCATCCATACATGAGGCAATTGACACCTATCAAATTCCGGAGTGCTTGAGAGAGCAAACAACAATACCAAGATAGGAGATACGAACGATGGAAAACTACATAGTTACAACGATGGATGGAGATATTGTATGCGACAATTGCACGTTTATAGAGGCGGCCCAGTGCATGAAAGAATTAATTGCAATGGACAAGCTGGATGGAACATATGAAAAGAAGTTCTATCAGGTGAAAAGAATAAAATAAAAATGCCCCAGCAGGAGATAAGGGCCTCCCGCCGGAGCACGACAACAGTAAAACCAACCTTTACCATTGTCAAGAGTATATTTTATCAAATCCTCTTGATTTTGGCAAGGACAAATTCAAGGAGGATATTTTTATGCAGGAAAATGAGAAGAAACCATGGGAGCAGGTGGAAAAACATCTTGCAAGCGAGATTATTGCAGGTAGAGAACGGCTGTCCCGGGCAAAAGACTTCTTTATTGTTTGCCTGACGGCGGCAGTAATTGCTATTGGACTAGGAATGGCAATTATCAATTATATGAACGACCAGGATTGGAGGGAATTGTTTGCATCCTATGATTATGTAAGCCAGGATGGCGAAGGATACAACTATTACAACTCAGATATTGGGGGTGACGTAAATAATGGGGCAGAGGATAAGACGGAAGAAAGACCGGAAGAAGCGCAGAGGAACTAAGAGAAGGAGATACTAATGGACGGAATAAAGTTTGAGCCAATTGGAAAAGTAAAAATGAATAGAAGTGAATATTGGAAGATGCAGACACTGATGGCGAGGCGGGCTATGATGGCCGTGGGTGTATCAAGTTTTATTCTTGGAGCTACCTGCGGTATGTTCGTGGCATTCTACCTATAGAGGGAGGACTTATGAAAAACAGAGAAGTGGCTAGTGAATTTATGAAGAACAAAGTGGTGATTAGCGGAATTGTGATGAAGAACCCAACCTATTGTTTTAAGTTTTTGAATGGGAATAGGTTCTATAAGACGGTAGTTTCGTGCGTGCGCAAAAGCGGAATCGAGGATTTGATTCCAGTAATTATAAGGGAACAGGATACTGAAAGGGTTATTGAGGGGAAGTACATAAGAATTTTTGGGCGGTTTTATTCGCGCAATGTAGGGAAAAAATTGATATTAGAGGTTTGGGCAAAAAAGGTTGAATCCCTTCAGGCTAGGCTTGATGATGACATAAACAAAATTTTGTTGGAGGGATATATATGCAAGGAGCCGGTCTATAGAAAAACGCCTTTGAATCGCAAGATTTTGGACTTGATGCTAGCCGTTAATCGGCCAAGCAAAAAGTCAGACTATATTCCGTGTATTGCTTGGGAAGCAAATGCATGGATTTTAAACGGAATGCATGTAGGAGACAAAATCTTTATCAAGGGTCGTATTCAGAGCCGGGATTACTTAAAGAAAATTTCGAAGGAAGAGTGCGAAACTAGAACGGCCTATGAAGTATCAATTTTTGATTACGAGTTACAAGACACGGGAGGAAAATAATGGAGCTGCTGTTTCTAAAGAAATTAACAGTAAGGGATTACAAGTGCTTTACAGATGAAAAGGCATTTGATTTTGGAAAAGTTACAAAAATTTCTGGCAAAAATAAGACTGGTAAATCCACGGTTGCAAATGCAATCATGGAAACGCTAACTGGGAAAAATATGGATGGTTCTCAGGCCGTAAACTTGAGACCAAATTCATATTCTGACGACGAGCAGAACATAGAAATTAGTCGCGAAGTAATTGCTGATATCAACGGCATTGAGCATTCCATTAAGCGGATAACAAAGCGAAAAAAAGAACGCCAAGATGGACAAATGGTAGAAGTTTCAGGTAGCAATGTAACATCAATATATATTGATGGGATCAAGACAAATAATCGCCAATATGAGGAATTTATTGAGAATAATCTTTGCAAATTTGACACAATGCTTGCCTGCATCAATCCGCGCATCTTCCTAGATATTCTGGATAAGTCCCAGGTAAAAGCACGGGAGTTCCTTGAGAAAATGAGTGGATTTGACATTAAGCAGTTTTTATCAGACCATGCGGATGAATATAGCGAGATTGAGAAAATCACTAAGGGGCATTCTGTAGAGGAAGCTGTTAGCTCATTGAAAAAACAGCTTCAAGACCAGAACAACCAGAAGGAAAAACAACGCACAATTTTGAAGTATGAGCGAGAAAGAAAATTAGATGAAGCAGAGGTTGATGCTTCCATCTTGATGGCAGAAAAGCAGACATGGGAAAACAAACTCAATGACATTAACTGTAAGGAGGCAGAGATTGACTCACTGACGGCTGAATACGACAAAAAGAATCAGCTGATTGTTAAACTGGAGCGTAAGAATTCAGAGATACAAAATGCCGCAAATGCGGAGCGATTAAAAGAAAAGGAAGCTATACAAAGACAGCTTTTTGAATTGCGTGAGAAAAAGTCTGATATGGAGAGCAATTTAAGAAATGAATCCATGCGGCTGGAAAATACAATTTCCGCGAAAAAGCAAGCAGAGGATAATATAAAAAAAGCGCGTGCGGATTTTGATTACTGGAGTAAACATGAGCCGGAGGACTCGATAATCAAGTCAATTGAAGCGGAAAACTTTGACGAGAATGAGGATATATGCTTTCATTGCAAGCAACTACTGCCGGAAAATATGCGTACAGAAAACCGTGAAAAATGGAGGAAAGACCACGAACAGCGATTAAAAAAATCCGTTGATGATTTTGAATTAGCTAAAGAAACATATAGGAGACAACGAGAGGAAATTGTTGCTAGGGGAAATAAAGCCGTCGATGACTTAAAAGCATGTTCATCAGACATAGATGTGATTGGAAAAAATATTAATGAATTAAAACAGCAGATACAGGATGTGGCGATTGAAATTCAAAATAAGCAAGAAGCGCTGTATATGTTTCCAGATTATATCGATATGTCTGACAACGATGAATATTTAAAGAATGCAGAGGATATAAAGCGACTTAAAGAGGAAATATCTGCAATGGACAATGGGGCCGATAAGAGGCGAGAGATAAGAAATGAGCAAAATAATTGTGTATCACAAATTGCTCGAATAAATAGCCAGATACAGAAAATAGAATCTGATAAAGTGGAAAAAGAGCGGAGAATATCAGAAATAGAAAATGACATCGATGTGATTAACCAGAGGTCGTCCGAACTTTATAAACAAATAAATTTGTTGACAGAGTTTTCCATAAAGAAGAATGATTCTCTGGCACAAAAAATCAATCCGCTTTTCAATGAATTCCAGTTTGATTTCCTAGAGTTTACGCAAACCGGAGAACCGCACGAAGTTTGCAAATTGAAAAAAGGAAGCACAGAATACAAGGATTTAAGCCGTAGCGAAAGAATACGTGTGGACGCTGATTTGTTGTGCGGATTCCAGAAGATGAATGGAGTGGAACTTCCTATTTTGATTGATGATACGGAATCTGTTGATTCGAGTAATATGCCAGAATTTGACAGACAAACAATCATTATGAAGGTTATTTCTCCAATTTATATGGACGAAGAAGGCAGGGTAAATGAAGTAACGAATGGCTTATTTAACCCAGAAGTTCATAAGATTATAGACGATGGAAAATTAAGGATAGAAAATATCTAATAGGAGGCTCAACATGTTGTTTTTTGCTTTTATATTGATGATAATAGCCGGATTACTTATGTTACAAAGAGATGATTATAACGAATGCATCGTAATGACGGGAGTCAGCTTGGTTGTTGTCTTTGGAATATGTGCAATCATATCTATAATAGTTATTTCAGTCAATTGTATTGGAAGCGAAGGGGTAAGATTGGCGTATGAACAAAGGTATGAATCATTGATTTATAAGGCTAAAACCGAATCGATACGCGACGAATTTGGCGTCATAAATAAAGACTATATAGACGAGATACAAGAGTGGAATGAGAATGTTGTAAAGCTCAAAAATTGGGAAAAAGATTTTTGGATAGGAATTTTTGTACCAAATATTTATGGCGAATTTGAAACAATTGATTTGAGCGAGATTAGTTACAAAGAGTAAATAAAGCAAATCCGGGTGTTCAGTTGGCGACAGTAGGTTGCTAAAACAGAATTAGGAATTAAAATACAACAAATTAAATAAAAAATCAGAACATCAAAACGCAGGAAATGACAGCTTACTGTTGCGGATTGAGCATCCGGCGAGAAAGGATGTTGAAATATCAATGGTTGATTGGAGAGTAAGAGGAATATATAAGGCAGACCCAGAAAAGGTTGACGTTGAAATTAAAAGCATAAACGGCGGGAAAGCAACGCCGGAAGAAGTCCTTGACTATGCAGAAAATCATCCAGAGTCGGAACTACATAAATGCTTCGAGTGGGATGATACGAAAGCCGCCAGAGAGTACCGATTACATCAAGCAAGAAAAGTAATCATGCTACTCGTGAGAGTTCCGGCGGAGAAAGAAAAGCCTGCTATCCGAGAATATCAGATAACAAGCCAAAAGAATACATATCAGCCTACACGGGAGTTTTTGGTAAATCAAGACGAGTACGAACTTTTACTAAAACGCGCGTTGAGAGAATTGCAGGCGTTCAGAGAAAAATACAAAACACTTTCAGAATTGGAAGATGTGTTTAAAGCAATAGATGAACTTTGAAAACTGAACATTTCTGCCACTTGTCTGTATTTTTGGCGAATTATTGCCGTGTAAATTATAATACTATATTTTTTGATTGAATAGTTTTCTTTTCTATATATTTTTGTTTTAAAGGTAAATGATTCGCTTGAAATGCAGACAAGGCAATCTGCATTGATTTAATGAAATATTATAATTTCAAATAATATGTACTTGTTTCCTATGATATATTTTGCTTTTTAAGTCTGGGTTGTTTGGTGGGTGTGGATTGCGGTTCTTGAATCGCAAGTTAGATATGCAATGGTTTAGAATATTCTTGAATGACATCATCTTCTATAATATTGAATTCAAGAATTGCAATCCATGCCTATCAATGGCAGAAATAAAATCCCATGTATTCTTATGTGGTGCGTTTATCTTGATTTATTTAATTTCATATGAAATCTAAAAAAGAAAATGGAGGAAAGTGAACATGGCAAAGAAAACAGAAGTAAAAATGATTGAGGTTCCGGAGATTTGCCCGCAGGTGGCAACGGTTACGATTGTAGGAGACAGCGATCTTGTTCTGAACAAAATGAATGATGTTACTGTCAGAGAATTGACCGATATAAGGAAAGACAAAGCGAAGTCTCTTGACAAGCCGAACCTTTGGGAAGAAATCATCACATCAATTCATTGGAGAGACGGAAAGCCAACCGAGTTTTCAGAGGAAAGTCTTGAAAGAGCGTTAAAAGAAAATGCTCCTTGCATATCAGCGTTTGGGTTTAAGAAACAGTTAAACAAGGCAGTTGTCAGAAATAAGATTGATACATATTCAACCGCATTTGACGCAAATGTAAATATTGTAAGTTATAAGGGAAGTGGGTTAATTCCCATTAAATTCGCAGAGCATTTTATTGACGAGAGACTTATGCAGCCGAAGAAAGGAAAGCCCGTTCTACAGAGGATTAACAGATTTTCTGGGTGGTCAGCAACATTTGATATTTCCTATATGGAGAATGTATTTTCTCTTAGCAGCATCTTGAATATCATCAATCTCACAGGGTTTGGTATTGGTATTCAGAGCGGAACATCGAGTGGATTTGGACGGTTTCATGTGGATGCCGTAAAGTAGAAAGGAGTAACCCATGTACATCAAAGTAAAATTCCTCAAAAACGGCGAACCGCACGGCAGAGAATACACCTACAAAGCCACGTTACCCGTCCGTGTTGGACATGAAGTTCTTCTTCCGGGCGGTGGCAACGGTGTTGTGACGGAAATCAATGTTCCGGAGGAAGAAGTGGAGAGATTTAAGGACAAGATTAAAGAGATTGAGAGCATGGTGGAGGAAAGTAAACAATGAGTAGAAAGCCCATAACAGAAGATATGCGTTTGCAGGATGAATGGTATAAACGGGCAAAGGATATGAAACCGGAAGATTTCCTTGATTTTGCTAATGAGTTGTCTAAGCGGTATGAACATGATTACGGAACTGTGTGCCATGCTATGGCGGCGATCGGGCTGGCGGCTATGTATGCATTTAATAAGACAGATGGAGCCAGAGGCGGAATTACTGGCTTTCAGGCAGGCTGTGTGATGTGGGAAGTAATTCGACATATGAATTACGAAAACAATAAATGTGGCTTGAGATTACTGGATATGGATGATTTGCTCTATCCGCAGTATGAATATAAATTCCATTCAATCGGCAGTAATACATGGAAAGCAGTTCAGAAAGAAGCGAAAAACAGAATTTCCGAAAATAAGGATGCACATGAGAAGTATCTGAAAGAGGTGGAGCAGTACAGGCAGGATTTGGATAAGTTCAAGGAAGATGTAAAAGAGTTTGAGTCGGAACATCCAGAATATCCGAAGTATGAGGATGACCCGAAGTTTTACGAACATTTAGGTGGCGGAACATCTGAAGAATGGGATAAGGAGCATAAAAAAGAAGAAAGCGGATTTATGTTCGCTCCGAGAGAACCATATGACAGTGCGGCGCATCCGAATGTGGTAGCGCATTGGGAAAGCATTGTAAATGGGAAAGTTCCGTTTGGGTTAAGAATCCAGGATTAAAAAAGGAGAATGCGATGGAAAAATACATGGAAATCCGCAAGGACTGTCAGCTTTACAAAGACTACTTCGAGTGGGTCGGAAACTGGGATGCAATAAAGAGTCTTTTTAATGGGATAAAAGAGAAATACGGATTAGAATCAGAGGGCTTTTATCCTCATAAAGACCGATTTCGAGTTGTTCCAACAGAAAATGATAACAAAAAATTTGATTCCATTTTAAAGAAAACTTCTTATGGAGAGTTCAAGAAAAACACCGAAATCTCTAAAGAATGGGTTGCTGGTGTAAATAAGATTGGGAGAATTAAGAAGCCAGAGTTATTTTACTATTTTGATTTATTAGGGCATAGATGGAGAGAACGGCTATTTCATATCGGAGAAAAACTGTATTGCTCTATTGAAAGTGACGGAGATGTATCAGTTCCAAAGTTTGCATTAGAAATGAAAGCAAGTGAATTTTATAAAATCATCGAAGAAAGCGAGGAAAAGTAAATGGCAGAGAAAAACACACAGGTAGCAAACAAAGAGTATAACACAGGTTTGAACACTTATTTAAAGGCTTATGTACCGATGATTCAGAAGCAGATTGCGGAGGATGGAGAAACATTTGACGACTACTCAAGATATTGTGTAGTGGCTGCTATGGGAGAAATCATCAGCATGGTACATAATTCTGGTGCAGACCCGTCAACAATCAATCCGAACAATCTGAATGATATTCTCCTGTCGGTAGCAAGGCTGAAGCTCAATGCAAATGCTGTTCCGAGAGAGTGCTATTTCCAAATTCGGAATGTGAATGTAGCTGGTAAAGGACAGACACCGAAATGGGAGAAGCAGGTTGAATTCAATATTGAGGGAGATGGATATGATGCGCTGACCGCCAGATATGGGCGTGGAGTCAAGAAAGTTTATCCGTTCTGGGCGGTAAGAGAGGGAGATACATTCGTACCGCCGAAACACAGAGGGCTGGAAGTAACGCCGCCGGAATGGGAAGAAAGCGGGCAGGGCAAAGTTGTCCGGGTAGTATATCCGATCGAGTACACGGACGGACACATTGAGTATCATGTTTCGGAGCGTGCAGACGTAGCCAAAAACCTTGCGGCTCATATCAACAATAATATGCAGAATGAGACGTTCGGGATTTGTGCCGACAGATATAAGGCTACGGACAAACAGAAGCAGGAAATCGCTGCTAAGAAGCGTGAAATCATGGATAAAATCAGGGAACTTGGAGACGTTGAAGCGATTCTCTCTTGCGAGGAATTGAAGCCGTATATCTCCCCTTCGTGGTCTGAATATCAGTCTCAGGAGTCGATGATTATCCGTAAGATGCGGAATAACATCATGAAGAAAATCCCGAAAGATTTCGGCAGTGCAGCGGTGGCTCATACATACAATATGATTGATGATGGCGTGTATCGGGAAGTTCATGAGGAAATTGAGGCGAACGCCAACAAAGAAGAGTTCATACCAGCCGAACCGGAGCGGATCGAGGAAAAACCAGCCCCGAAAACCGTTGCTGATGTGACCGCCGGAGTGAAAGAGAAAGAGACGTTGAAAGCGGAGAAGAAGCAGGATGTTCCGAGTTTCATGCAGATGGAGGATATGTAAATGATTTTTGTGAAATTGGCGGTTGTGGCATGGATTTTATTCTTCATAGTCCGGTTTTTCGTGGCATCTCAGATTTCAAACATAGAAAGGCTGAGCATTGCCTTAAATGGGGAAATGAAGATGACGCCCGGAAGAGTGATACTGTTTCTGATTTTTCTTGCGGCGGTCGGATTAACGGTTGCAAGCATTATCTGGTTTTTATTCTTTTCCGGGGTAATTTAATAACATCCCCGGCGGCTGAAAGTTTGGAGTGCATAAGTAATCAGACGGATTTTCTTGGGTGTTACGCATATCCGAGCCTATAAGAAAAGAAGTTATCGGAGAGTAGATGAAAATGCTTAGTAGCCAATAAGTGAACGTGCTTTAGATATGGTTCTGCCGGGATTGAAAGGAGAAAGTGAATATGAACAAATTTAAAGATGGAGATGTTGTTAGGTGGTTTTTAAACCCTACTGATTATATCACAGGAGTAGTTGTTGAGGTATGCGGAGACGGTACATATTGGGTTGAACACAGCAATGGTCAGCAGAGGCATTACAAAGAATCGGAACTGATGATGCATACGGAGGACGATGAATGAAAACCATAGCAGAAATCAAAGCAAATCCAAAACTGGAAATTAAGAAACAGACTATTGACGGTGTGGCCGGCATTCTTCACATGACCGGACTGCGGAAATGTACTTTCATAGCAAGCTGGGGAGGCGGTTGGGAACATGTTTCGGTTTGCCCGTCCAACAGGATACCAGATTGGACAGAGATGTGTGCTATCAAGGATATGTTCTGGAATGAGGATGAAGTGGTTATGCAGTTGCATCCGGAAAAGAGTAACTACGTGAATCTTATGCCGAATTGCTTGCATTTGTGGAGACCGATAGGGCAGGAGATTCCGGTTCCACCGACTTTGTATGTGTGAAAGAGGAGGAGATTTAAATGAACGAATACACCAAAATCGAAACTATTTTTGAAAGAGACATGGAAGGTTCAAAGAAATTGATTGAAGGAAAGTTCCGCAATGAAACAGT
>CALVMT010000134.1 GCA_944347775.1 uncultured Clostridia bacterium
CGGGCCTCTGGCTATACTAAGCCATCCGGCGGCTGCGTCATGGCCCTTTTGATATGGTCGTTCATCCGCGCGTAGGAATCCCACATCAGGCCGGGACTGCCTAGGACCTGATCGGCGGCAGACTGGAGCAGCCCCATAATCTGTCCGCTGGAGAGACCGCACCTGCGCCGCACAAACTCCTCCGTCACCGGCACAATGGTGTGGGCCGCCAAATTGCGGGCCAGCTTCTCCACCTGACGCAGAGCCAGCAGTGGCTCTTTCAGCGCTGCGTCCTGCGAAAAGGCCTCCAGCACCTTGCAGCAATGCTCAGAGGCCAGAAAGGTATCTCGGAACGAGTTTGGATACCCGCTCTCCAGCACCGACAGAATGCGCCGTCCCACCGGGTCGGCCCCAAGGCGCTTGGCACACAGCCGCTGCCGTTCGTCGCAATACTCGAAGATAGCCACTTTGGCGTGCCGCTCCACCGCATAGAGGGACAAGCAATACAGCGCCGGGGTCAGCCCCCGCAGAAAGTCCACCAGCGCTCCCTTCTGCAGCCGGCTGCACAGGCCCAGCAGATACTCAAATATGTCCCGCTCCCGGTCGCCCTTGGCCTTTGGAATGAGCTTCTCCCGCACCTCCAAAGGCTGGATTCTGCGCCACTCCTGCCGCTCCCGCAGGCATGCCGCCTCCAGCAGCGTTCTGGCCTGGTCCGGCAGAAGGTCGCCCATCTGCCTACCCACCTCCCGGGCGGCCTGATAGTCTCCGGCATCCACATGGGCGGCCAGCGCCTGTCCCTGCAGCTTGGCCCGCAGGTTCTCGGATTTCAGCTCCCGGCAGCGGTTCTCATAGGACTCCGGCCTGCGGTCCAGATTGCAGGCCCAGTACAGCTCCAGGTCAAACTGGGCAGGGTCCTCCCGGCGTCCATTGTGTCTGTGGTTGGGGCTGTCCACCTGGATTCCTGCCACCGGAAACTCCAGCAGGCCGACCAGCACAGCCAGCGCACTTTTCATGGCCGGCGTCCCAGAGGAGAGATTGATCAGCACCCGGTGTCTGGGGTAGGCCCGGTGGAACTCCCGCAGCAGCCCCTCAAAGTCCCGGTAGAACACATCAAAAATGTGCGGATTTGCCAGCTGAGGCCGCTCCTGACTTAGAATTTGCAGGGGAAACCTCTCCTCCTGGGCCAGCAGACGAAGGGCGGCCCGGTAGCGGTCATCACACGCCTGATGCTCCACCATCTCTTTGGAGAGGTAGAGCATCACACATACCGGATGATACCGGCGGCAGATATGGAGCAGGCCCCCATCCCGCTCAAAGGAGATTGGATCGGTACCGCCTACCGGCGAAAAAAGAATATCAGCCATACTGCAGGCCTCCTTTGACCTTTAGGGAAGCGCACCTGGGTCCGGCCCCTAGCGGGGATATGTGGTTCCAACTATGTTTAAAAAGGGAGAATCATTATGTCTAATGCGTCCGTCCCCTTGCGGGGGCTGCATACCTGCATACAAAATAAGGCCATAAAAACAAAGAGGTAACGAAAATGTTGTGTCCGTCCCCTTGTGGGGCTACACACCTGGCCGATTGTGTCCTTCTCCCCCCCCGCCGACCCGCGCTGCTCCGCGGGGTCCTTTTTTGGGGGCGTCAGTCCGGTCCAATTGATCCTAACATTTTTTATTATACCACCTGTTTGCCGCCGAGGCAATCAAAACAGAGCCCGCGGCTGCAAAGGATTGCACCCCGCAGCGGCACATGCTACAATAAATAAAATATTATGTCATAGAAATCGGCACCAAGGCTATGGAGGTGAGACACCAGTGAAACGACGAACGGCCCTTGTCACCTTCGGCGGGCCCCTCCACGACATCGGAAAAACCGCCTATCGCGCCGGTCGGTCGGGCGGCCACAGTGATTTGGGCTACGGTCTGCTCCGGCCGGTCGTTCAGGAGCAGGCGGTGCTGGACTGCGTCCGCTTTCACCATCCGGAAGCGCTGGGCGGGGCGCTGCTGGAACGGGACGCTCCGGCCTACGCCATCAATCTGGCCCACATCATCAGCGCCGCCCGCCACCGAGAAGAGGAGGGAGCGCAGGAGAACGGCTTTGACCGGCATCGCCCGCTGGAGAGCATTTTCAACCACCTAAACGGCAGAAACAACACGCTGTCCCTCCCCCCCATCCATGTGGAGGGGGTCATGCCGGAGCCCCGGGAGGGCCTGCGTCTGGAGCCGCAGGAATATGAGCAGATTCTGCAGGGACTGCAGGAAGGGCTGAAAGAGCTGACTTTGGAACCGGCCCGCCTCAACTCCCTTCTCGCGCTGCTGGAGCGGTGGACCTCCGCCGTACCGTCCAGCACCGCCGTGGGAGAGCGGGCCGACATCTCCCTATACGACCACGGAAAGGTGACGGCGGCCGCCGCAGCCTGCATCAGCGAATATCTGGAGGAAGGGGGGCGGCTGGACTGGAGGGCGGAGCTGCTGGATCACCGGCGGGATTTTTGTCAGGAGGAGGCCTTCCTCCTCTTTTCGGCCGACCTGTCGGGCATTCAGTCCTTTCTGTACACCGTAACCGTCCAGTACGCTCTGCGCTCCCTGCGCAGCCGTTCCTTTTATCTGGAGCTGCTGATGGAGCATGTGGTGGACTTGCTGCTGGAGGACTGCGGCCTTTGCCGGGTCAACCTGCTGTACAGCGGCGGCGGCCACTGCTATCTGCTGCTCCCCAACACCGCCTTCGTCCGGCAGCGCTTGGAGGTGCGCATGGGTCAGATCCGGGACTATCTGAGGACCCAGTTCGGCCTTCAGCTCTACCTCGCTGCGGCCTGGGTGCCCTGCTCCGCCGACACACTGATCAACCGGCCCGCTCAGGCGGCTCCCTATCAGGCGCTCTACCGCCGTCTATCCCACTTGCTGTCCCAACAGAAGCTCCACCGCTATACGGCGTCGGAGCTGCGGGCCATGAACCAGCCGGAGCAGGCCCCCGCCCAGCGGGAATGTAAGGTCTGCGGCTGTTCCGACCAGGTGGACCCGGAGGGCCGCTGCACCTGGTGCGCCCGTTTTGTATCCATGTCCTACGCCATCCAGGAGAAGGACGTCTATCTGGTACACCGGCAGGCAAAGGAGGACTCCCTCCCCCTGCCCGGCTCCCTATTCCTCTCCTTTGCAGACGCCCAGCAGGCCCGGGAGGCCCTCCGTACCAACCCGGACATTCTGCGGGTCTATACAAAAAACCGGCTTTACGCCGGTCTGAGCTGCGCCACACGCCTCCATGTGGGGGATTACCACGCCAGCAACCTGATAGAAGAGCTGGCTCGTCAGGCTCAGGGCATCCAGCGGGTGGCGGTCTGCCGGGCCGACGTGGACAACCTGGGCGCCGCCTTCCTCTCCGGCTTTGAGCAGTCTGGTCCGGAGCGGAACCGCTATGTCACCCTGTCCCGCACCTCCGCCCTGTCTCGGGCCCTGTCCGTCTTTTTCCGCAGCTATATAAACCATATTTTAGAGGGGGACAGGAGGGAAGCCCGCGCTCTGCCGGTCTCCATCGTCTACTCCGGCGGAGACGACATCTTTCTGGTGGGCGCCTGGGACGGTGTGCTGGATGCCGGACTGCGGATTCGGCAGGCCTTCTCCCGATTTACCGGCGGCGCTCTGACCATCTCGGCCGGGCTGACCCTCCATCCTGCCACCTACCCCATCCGCCATGCGGCGTTGGAGGCCGAGGAATTGGAGCAGGAGGCCAAGGAGCTGGACCCGCAGAAAGACGCCCTCTCCCTATTTGCCGCCCATCATGGCTCCGTCTTTCACTGGTCGGACTTTATCCAATTGGTGCTGGGGGAAAAGCTGGCCTGCCTACGCGCCTTTTTCAGCACCCAGCCTGGACGGCAGTCAGAGCGGGGGAGTACCCTCCTTTACAATCTTTTGGATCTCCTGTACAGCAGTGACCAGCAGATCAATCTAGCCCGCTTCGCCTATCTGCTGGCCAAGTTGGAGCCCCATAGGGCGGCGCCTCCCGCCTCCCATGCGGCTTACAGGGATTTCTCCAAGCGGATGTACCAGTGGTACCGCAGTCCGGAGGATCGGCGACAGCTCATTACCGCCATCTGCCTCCACATCTACCAGACCAGAGAATAGGAGGAGACACCATGTACATGTCAGATGGGCTGCAAAAAGGTGCGCCGAACAACACGGCGCCTATCCCATCCCACGCCGGCAGATCCGCACAGCCGCGGCCGGCAGGTCCGCCCCAGGGG
>CALVMT010000135.1 GCA_944347775.1 uncultured Clostridia bacterium
GGGGACGCCGCGGTGATCAAGAGCCACCACAATGTGGGCGGTCTGCCCGACTATGTGGATTTCAAGGAGATCATCGAGCCCCTGCGGCTGCTGTTCAAGGACGAGGTGCGGCAGCTGGGCCGGGAGCTGGGACTGCCGGAATATCTGGTGAGCCGCCAGCCCTTCCCGGGGCCGGGCCTGGCCATCCGGATCATCGGGGACATCACCAAGGAAAAGGCGGACACGCTGCGGAGGGCCGACGCCATCTTCCGGGAGGAGATGGCCAGGGCCGGAGAGGACGGGAAGCTGAGCCAGTATTTCGCCGTGCTCACCAATATGCGCTCTGTGGGCGTGATGGGCGACGGCCGGACCTACTACTACGCGCTGGCCCTGCGGGCGGTGGTCACGGACGATTTCATGACCGCCGACTGGGCCCGCATCCCCCACGAGCTGCTGGACCGGGTTTCCGTCCGGGTGGTCAACGAGGTCCCCGGCATCAACCGGGTGCTGTACGACATCACCAGCAACCCCCCCGCCACAGTGGAATTTGAGTAACAACAGGAAAGCCCGCGGAGCCGGTCAGGCTCCGCGGGCTTTTTCCTCTGCTGCCCCGAGGGACGGAGGGGGATGAAGGACGGCTGCTCTGCGGAAGAGCCGTCCTTTATATGCGGAAGGACAAGAGGTTCTTCACCTTCTGGCGGAAGAGCCGCCGTTTCTCCACTTTTTCCAGGTCCTTCTTCCTCACCCCTGCCATATCGGCATAGGGTGCCCAGAAGTCCCAGTCCGCCAGCGCGGCGGGGTCCTGCAGCGCGGCGGCAGCAATGCCCTTCTCCATGGACTGTAGCTCCGCCGTGGCGGCCCACCGGCGGCTGAGAAGGGCGTGGGCCATGGGGAGAAGGGACAGCTCCTTGGGCAGGGAGACCTCGAGGGAGAGATCAGCCGCGGTTTTGGCATAGGCAAAGACCGCCTGGCGCAGCGGCTCCGGCGGAGGCAGGGCCTCCCGCTCCGTCACAAGGGCCACAAAAGAAAAGATGACCTGATAGATGGCGTGATATTGCGTGTCCGCCTCTAATAGTATTTGTTGTAAGGAGGTAAGGACATACTCCTTGTGCTCAAAATCGACAGATTTTTTCAGCTGGGTATAGCGGCGCTTCTGCATCTCATTGCAGCTGCGGTAGAGATGGGCGGTAAATATGCTGATCATCTCATAGGCGCTGACGGCGTCCTCGGCAAAGGAGGGGGTGCCGTCCAGGAGGGCGGCGACCTCCTGCCAGGCGGCCAAAAGGGAATCTCTGTCCACCGCCTCCGCCATATGGCGGGCGACGATCTCCCCAAACCTGGCCTGGGGCTCCGGAAGCAGAGCGGCAAATGCCTCCTGCGCGGCCGAATATTGCCCGTCAGCGAGCTGTTCCCTGGCGGAAAGAGGGGCGGGGGCCCCGGATTGATTTGTCATGTCCATAGGGAGACCTCCAACTGCTTATGATGGTAGTTGTTATCCTAGGGGATTTTTGCCCCGCTGTCAAGTGTCGGCGGAGGGGAGGTAGGGAAGAAAGATCTCCGCCACATAGGCCAGCTCGTTGATGGGGATGGTGACGCCGAAGACCTCGGCGGGGTATGTCATCTGCTGTTCCAGCTGGCTGATCAGAGCGCTGTGCTGGGTGGTGAAGCTCTACAGCTTGTCGTAATGAAGGGGATAGCCCCGGATCAGCCGCTCCAGCATATGGCTGCAGTGGGTGATAAAACGGATAACGATGCTGTTCTCGTGAGGGATGTCCAAGGTCTCAAGGATGCTGCACAGCGTACGGTTCAGCACCTGAGCCGCTTTATAGGGGTTGATGAAGCTGAGGGAAGGAGCGAGAATATCCTCTACCATCCGATGGAAAAAGGAATCCGGATTTTCGGCGTTGGGGACAGGCACGGCGGCAACAGAGTCGTAGATATCCTGCAGGGTGCTCTTTCCCTCCGAGGCCAGGGTGGCCACCGAAAGCAGCTGGGGGAGCGTGGCGTGGGTAATGGTGGCGGTGGGAATGCCGCAGAGCAGGAGGAGCTGATTGTTGAGGTCAGGGATAGGCTCCATATCGGTGACGATCAGCACGCCGCTGCCCTCGTTGGCGGCAAAAATCATCTCCTTCATGCGGGCCAGCAGCAGGTCCAGCGCCTCCTCCTTTTGATAGGAAACAGGCTGTACCACCGAAGCGGACAGAGCGGTGTTGACGTAGTCGGCAATTCCCTGGCTCACGCCTTCGCCGTGGAACAGGAGCAGAATGGGGATGTGCCCCGTCTGGGCAGGGGCCGGGGGCGCGGTGATTGCAGGAGAATCAAAACGGTGCAATATCCGCAGGATCTCTTCCCGGTAGCTGTTGTCGGAGAAAAAGCTCTGGGGGGTGAAGATCAGGTAGGTAAGCCGCAGTTCGTCCAGAAGGCGCGGAAGCCTGGTGTCCCGGACGGGATCCTCCTGGATCTGGCTGATAAAATCCTCAGGCAGGTGGCGGAACATCACCTCGCACTGGTTGGGATTGGGGTTCTCCAGATAGGAGAGGGAGCAGGAGATCTGGACCGCGCTGGCGATGCTGCCCAGATTTCCCTGGTAGGTGTTGAGCAGGAATGTGGAGAAGACATCCCGGTTGATTTTAAAGGAGACCCCGGTGGTTTCAGCCTCCTTCTGGAAATACTGGATCACCAGCTCGGCGATCTCCTGGAGCTTCCATTGGGACAGGTCGGGGATATGGATCCGCACAGGTATGCGCTGGATAAGTGCCTGCATGAAGGGAGAATCCAGCGGCTCGCTGGTGATGGCGATGATCATGGTGGAGGCCTGACGCACAACAGCCGGTTCACCCACCCGGGTGTAGGTGTTCTTTTCCAGCAGGGTAATCAGGTTGTCCTGGACAATGCCGGGCAGCTTTTCGATGCCGATCAGACATAAAATCCCGCCGGAGGCCCGGTCTACCAGGCCGCGGCGCCCCTTCTCCCCCTTGGCAGCGGCGATTTCCCGCCCATAGCCGAAAAGCTGGTGCAGAATGGCCTGGGGCGAGCCGGAAAATTCCCGGCAGTTTACCGTGATGAAGGGGGCGTTCTCGGCAAAACGGCCGGCCAGCTTGGCGTGGGCGTACATATTCTGCGCCAGGAGCAGCTTCCCTGTACCGATGTTTCCGGAGATCAGGGTGTGAAGGCCGTGGGGAGGGTACATCACGGCGGCCTTGGCGTGGAGAATGGCTGTTTTCAACGTCCCGTTGCAGCCCACCTGCGTGGACAATTCCGAGGCCTCGCCGGGCGGCGGCGGCCCCTTTACCGTATCCTTTGCCTCAGCTATGTAGTGGGAGAGCGAAAAATCCTTGGGCAGAATGCTGGGCAGAAAGATGCCGGGGTATTTCTGCGCCAGATCAACACGGCTGAGAAAGTGCGTGGGTTTGCCCTGGACTTTAATCAGCTGCCCGTCACTGTAAAGCTTGTTCAATTCACGGGAGACATTGGCCCGGTCCAGTTGAAGCTGCTGGGCAATTTCTCCCGCGTGAATCCAGACCGGCGGGGAGTGCGGGCTGGAAAGAGCGGCGGAGGTGGCCCTTCGGACAGCGGCATATACACTGTCCCGGCGGCTGGTAT
>CALVMT010000136.1 GCA_944347775.1 uncultured Clostridia bacterium
ACGGCAGCAACTCGGAGATCGCCATCGGCAAGGCGCTGGCTCACTATCCGCGGGACCGGTTCTATTTGGCGGACAAATTCCCCGGCTATGACCTGTCCAACATGGATAAGGTGGCCGAGATCTTTGAAAGCCAGCTGAAAAAATGTCAGGTGGATTATTTTGATTTCTACCTCTTCCACAACGTGTGTGAGATGAATATCGACGCCTATCTGGATCCTCAATACGGCATCCTGGACTACTTGCTGGCCCAGAAGGAAAACGGGCGCATCCGCCACCTGGGGTTCTCCTGCCACGGAAATCTTCCGGTATTGCAGCGGTTTCTGGCGTCCTGCGGACAGCACATGGAGTTTTGCCAGCTCCAGCTCAACTACATTGACTGGACTTTCCAGGGGGGAGAAGCCAAAGTCGCCCTGCTGGCGGAGCAGGGGATCCCGGTGTGGGTGATGGAGCCTCTCCGGGGCGGGCGGCTGGCCCGCCTGAGTGAGGAGGAGGCCGCTGTCCTGCGGAAGCTGCGTCCGGAGGAGGCCATCCCCGCCTGGACCTTCCGGTTCCTGCAGACCATTCCGGGAGTGACCATGATCCTCTCCGGTATGTCGGACAAAGAACAGCTGGAGGCCAATATCCGCACCTTTGGCACCGAGGCGCCTCTGAACCAGGCGGAATGGGAGACTGTCCTGACCCTCGGCCGGGGGATGACCAGTCCCCACGCCCTGGCCTGTACCGCCTGCCGCTACTGCGTCAGCCACTGCCCCCAGGGGCTGGACATTCCCCGGCTGCTGGCACTGTACAATGAGCACCGATTTACCGGCGGCGGTTTCATCGCCCCCATGGCTCTCTCTGCCATTCCGAAGGACAAGCAGCCGTCCGCCTGCGTAGGCTGCCGCAGCTGTGAGGCGGTCTGCCCCCAGCAGCTGATGATCTCCGAAGCCATGGCCGACTTCTGCTCCCTGCTCGCCTGATTTCTCCGGCAGGCTGCATTGCGGCACTGCTGCACAAATGCCTCTCCACAAGTCTGAATAAACGATCAGGGGGCAACCCAAGGCGGTCGCCGGAGCTCATCCGCGCCTGCTCCTGCGGTCAGTACAGAGAACGAGTTCTGTAAGCGCGGTGCTTCCGCGCTTTCAGAACTTGTTCCTTTTTTCGCTGGATGAGGCCGGCCCCATCAATTACCGGGTTGCTCCAGATCCGGCTGACGGAAAATTGCAGAAAAACTCCAACCCTATGCAGCCGGAATATTGTATTGCCTCCCTAAAACATTGTACAGTAAGTTAGACAGGATGGTCAGAATCTGTCGTTTCCTGGACCGAAGGAGCCTGAGTACTCCCTCGGTTCGTAGGTTCTCCGGCTCTGTGTCCGGAGAAAACATGACAAATTTAGGGAGGAATCTGAGATGAAAAAGCTTCTACTTATTCTGTTCACCGCCAGCCTGGCCCTGGCCCTGACCGCCTGCGGCAAAAGTGAGGCCGCCAAGGCGGTGGACGACCAGATCGCCGCCATCGGCGAGGTCACCCTGGAGAGCGAGCAGCAGATCGCCGACGCTGAGGCCGCTGTGGCCGCTCTGGCCGAGGAGGACCTGAAGCAGCTGGACAATCAGGACAAACTGGTCCAGGCCCGGGCCGACTATGAGGCCCTCGTGGTGGAGGAAGCCGCCGGCAAGGTGGAGGAGGCCATCGCCGCCATCGGCACCGTCACCCTGGACAGCGGCGAGGCTATTGCCAATGCCCGCAGCCTCTATGACGGCAG
The DNA here is from genome assembly GCA_944347775.1 of uncultured Clostridia bacterium. Lineage (GTDB taxonomy): Bacteria > Bacillota > Clostridia > Christensenellales > Christensenellaceae > QANA01. The sequence goes on from CALVMT010000136.1 coordinate 1,744, forward strand.
CACAGCCGAGGTGCAGGCAGCCGTGGAGAATGCGGCAGACCTGGAGGCCGCTGAGGCCTCCCTCACCGACCTGCAGGTGGAGGAGGTCACCCGGTTGATCGATGCCATCGGCACCGTCTCCATGGAGAGCGCTGAGCAGATCGATGCCGCCCAGGATGCCTATGATGCCCTGCCCGCTGAGGCCGCTGCCAAGGTCGGCAACGCCGCCGCGCTGGAGAGCGCTGCCGCCCAGCTGAAAGCCCTGAAGCAGGAGACCGCCCAGTCCCTGCTGTCCACCATGCGCCTGGAGGATGACAAGGTGCGGGGGCTGAAATTCTACTACCCCTCCGCCCTCCGCTTCTACTCCAACGGCAGTTGGGCCGCCGATATCCGCTGCTTTATTCTCCCCTATCTGGGCATGGAGGGCGACAGGGTATGGCTGCGGCTGCTGTGCAACTACACCGATGACGACTGGGTCTTCTATAAGCAGCTTACCTTCGCCGTAGACGGTGAGCGGTATTACAAGACCTTCAGCTACTTTGACGTCACCCGAAACAACGGCGGCGGCGATGTGTGGGAGTACATCGACCTGGAGGTCTCCGACGCCGATGTGGAGATGCTGTGGGCCATCGCCAATTCCCAGGAGACCATTGTTCGCTTTGAGGGTGATGACTACTCTCACGATCTGACCATCACTGACGGCGACAAGCAGGCTATCCGGGACGTTCTCACTGTCTATGAGGCCCTGAGCTGAGACCTCTTTGTCCCTGCTAACAAGAGGGCGGGAGCATCATCAGATGCTCCCGCCCTCTCCCCTTTGATGGCCCCGTTCCCCGGGGGGAACGTCCGGCCCCGCACCAGGGAGATATCTGCCGCCGTCGGGAAAATCCGCTGTTTTTCGTTCGGGCTCTTGCATCCTGCCGCCGGGTCTGCTACCATAAACTCATGGAAAAGAAATTTGAGTGTCATGAGCATATTTTTATGAATGGCCGGGATTACCGAGAGGCTGCCGTGCTGTATAAAAACGGGCCCGTGGAGGAGGACATCCGGGCTCACCTGGCGGCATACCGGGACCTGGGGATCACTTACTGCCGGGACGGCGGGGACCCCTTCGGCGCCTCCCTGCTGGCAGCCAGACTGGCGCCGGAGTACGGGCTTCAGGTGGCCACCCCCGCCTTTGCCATCCACCGCCGGGGCTACTACGGCGGCATCGTGGGGCTGGGCTACAGCGACCTGGGGGAGTACCGGGAGCTGGTGGCCCGGGCAAGAGTTCAGGGGGCCGGCTTTATCAAGCTGATGTACTCCGGGATTCTGGACTGCCGCGTCCCCGGGGCCCTCTCCTGCCCCTCCCTGCCCCCGGCGGAGATCCGGGAGCTGGTGGCTGTGGCCCACGGGGAGGGGCTGCCGGTAATGGCCCACGTCAACGGGGCCGACGCCGTCAGGGCCGCCCTGGAGGCGGGCACCGACAGCATCGAGCACGGCTACTATATGGACGGGGAGTGCCTGGCTCTGCTGGCAGAGACCGGGGCCATCTGGGTGCCCACCCTGGCCGCCATCCACGGCTTTCTCCACCGCCCCGGCTTTCCTGAGGAAGCGGTGGAGGAGATCTTGGCCGGCCAGGCCATCAATCTCAGGCGGGCCGCAGAACTGGGGGCGCACATCGCCTCCGGCTCCGACGCCGGGGCCGTGGGCGTGCCCCACGGGGAGGGGCTGCTGACGGAGCTGTCCCTCCTGAAGGCGGCCCTGGGACCGGAGAACCCGGCCATCATCACCGAGGGAAA
>CALVMT010000137.1 GCA_944347775.1 uncultured Clostridia bacterium
GGCAGTATGTAAAGGCGGGCTGGCTGGGCAAGAAGTCCGGCCGGGGCTTCTATCAGTACCAGTGAGGTAACGTACATGGGACAGTATATCCAATGGGAGGAGAAGGGCGGCGTGGCCGTGGTGACCATCAACCGCCCCGCCGCCCTCAACGCGCTGGACCCGTCGGTGCTGGAAGAGCGCTACGAGGTCATGGACCGGCTGGACGGACTGCGGCACATCAAGGCGGTGATCCTGACCGGCGCCGGTGACAAGGCTTTCGTGGCGGGCGCCGACATTGCCTCCATGCGGGAGATGACCCCCGGGGAGGCCATGGCCTTCAGCAGGATCGGGCATCGCACCATGGACCGGGTTGCCTCCATGCGGGCCGTGACCATCGCGGCCATCAACGGCTATGCTCTGGGCGGCGGCTGCGAGCTGGCCATGGCCTGCGACATCCGCATCGCCTCCTCCAAGGCTAAGATGGGCATCCCGGAGGCGACCTTGGGGGTGATCCCCGACTTCGGCGGCACCCAGCGGCTGCCCCGCCTGGTGGGGCTGGGGCACGCCATCGAGCTGCTGGCCACAGGCCGGGCCTGTAAGGCCGAGGAATGCCTGGCCATGGGGCTGGTCAACCGGGTGGTAGAGCCGGATGGGCTTCTGGACCACTGCATGGAGCTGGCGGAGACCATCTGCAAGAACAGCGCCCAGGCCATCGGCTGCGGCAAACAGTGCATGTGTGCCGGCGTGGAGATGGACCTCTCCAAAGCGCTGGAGTTGGAGCAGCGGGTGTTTGCTCTGACCTTCGCCAACGCCGACCAGAAGGAGGGCATGAGCGCCTTCCTGGAGAAACGGCAGGCAAAGTTTGCTTGAATCCCCGTCCCTGGAGATCCTTCTCGCGGCGTTGGTATCTGACCAAGACAGAAGAGGGGCTTGTTACAGCCCCTCTTCTGTCTTGGCCTTTTACAATGTCACCAACGGGATCGCGGCAGGATCCCCCGCCGATGTATGGTTTGCGCTTATCCGGCGCGTTCGGTGTCCTGCCAGTTCGGATTTTGCAGGATTTCCGCATTTTCACCGTAAAAAGCGCCGCCCGCATAGGCGTCCCCTTGCAGATGGTACATAAACCAGGCGGTCATATATCCGTCCGCATAGCGAAGCATATCGCCGTGATCCTTCCCGGACAGCCTCGCCATAACCTTGTCCACCCCTTTCGGGATCGCGTGGTAACCCTCGGCCAGCGACCAGAGCGGGCAGATGCCCTGCCCCTCGTCTGCGGAAATATCGGTGGCGGTCCCGGCATCGGCGGGGCCGGTGCCGGCGACCATAAAGGTGGGGATGTTCAACTTGGAGGTGTCGTATTGCCACTCCGGACCGAGGAGGCCCTCCTGCCCCCAATAGCGAGAGGTGGTGCTTGCCGTCCAGACGGCCTTGTAGCGGCTGCCGTTTTCCTGGCTGATGACGGCGTTGATGGCCCCCACGCCGCCTTGGGAATGTCCGGCGATCCCGATAGCGTTCCCGTCAATTTTTCCGTAAAACTGGCTGCTTTGATCCTCGTTCTGCGCAAGCATAAAGTCAAGGGTCTCGGCACATGACCCGCCCGTTCTCGAATCCTCATCCTCGTTGCCCGCCACGATAAAGCCCCAGGAGGCGAGGTGCCGGAAAACCTCCTTGTACTGGGATGCCTTCACTCCTGTCCCGTTGGCCATGATGACAAGAGGGTAGGTTTTCCCGCTGTCCGTCATCTCAGCGGGATACCATACCTCGTACTTTTTGTACGCCTCGGTTTTGGCGTCAAATTCCGCGTAAGACACTTCCAACGTGCCCATGGCGGTATATTTTCCCTCGATCTCACCACCAGGGGCGGCGTTTTTGTAATAATTTGCGTTTTGATGATTGATATACGCGCCCAGCGCCAGAAACCCGAGCACGATTACAGTTTCTCCCACCAAATCCGCAAAAGCGCTGACGCCCTGTGGCGCGGTCAGGACGCTGATCCCATAAGGGACGCCACCACCATGCGCCAGCATACGGACCGGAAAACGCTCCGCCGGGAGCGGGAGAAGAAAATCGCCCTCGGTCACAAGGAGGACGATCACGAGGAAGAAACAGCCTGGCAGCAGAGTATGTAGTCTCTATATTTTAACGCAGCCCGAATCGGGAGAAAAGGAGCCTATGGGAAAGAAAACGCCAAGACCTGAACTGTCCAGTGTCATGTACTCCTAAGTGGGAAACGCTATTGCAGCTCCCACCGTATCCACGAGGAAACACTGGATGCCATGGTGTGGGAGTACCTCACGGCGGTTCGGGACAGTCGGCTCAAGGAACGGGAGAAACTTGTGAAATTGCAAAAAATGTGGACGTTGAGGAAGCCGGTCCTCGACGCCTACATTTTTTATGTTGAAGAAAAAAGTTGCGGCGTTAGGATATGAGCTTGATGCACTGATTATAGAGCAAATAAAGGCTGGAAGGCCCAGAAACTAAGGTGGTGTCACCCTTCGGTATTGTGAACGATTTTGTGCTTTCTAATTATGTTCTTAAAAAGTTTTAGAGCAAGGATTTCCAGCAGGAAACCTTGCTCTAAAGTTATGGTGCGGGCATGGGGACTCGAACCCCAACGCATCACTGCACGAGAACCTAAATCTCGCATGTCTACCAATTCCATCATGCCCGCATATATGAGCAGCAGGAACACCCTGCCGCTGTTTTACGCAAACTTCTTCACTGAGGTGACAGCACCTTAAATCTCGCA
>CALVMT010000138.1 GCA_944347775.1 uncultured Clostridia bacterium
GACCGCGCCCGTCCGGGCGACAAGCTGGTACTGACCAAGCCGCTGGGCAGCGGAATCCTGACCACCGCCGCCATGGCCGAGCTGCTCGACGAGCAGCAGGTGCGCGATATGACCGCCGTCATGGCAACGCTCAACAAAAACGCCCAGCGCGCCATGATGCCTGTCCGTCCCAGTGCCTGTACCGACGTCACCGGCTTCGGCTTTCTGGGCCACCTTTGCGAGCTGGCGCGCGGCAGCGGCCTTTCGGTCGTCATCGACTCCAAAAGCGTGCCCGTACTGCCCGGTGTGCTCGAGCTGGCAAGCGAAGGCATCATTCCGGCGGGAGCCTACCGCAACATGGACTTTGTCGCAGACGAGGTTCTGGTCGACCCGTCGGTCCCGCAGGCGCTCTCTGACGTGCTTTACGACCCGCAGACGTCGGGCGGACTGCTCATCTCGGTGCCTGAAGCGCGTTCCGGTGAGCTGATGCAGCGGCTTGAGGCCGAAGGCGTCGCCGCCGCGCTGGTCGGCGAGGTACGCGACCGGGGTGACAGAGCTGTCACGGTTTTATAAAAAATCACGAATGGCGCGGAAGCAGTGCTTCCGCGCTTTTCACTGTCTGGTAATCTCTTTGAGCGCATCCAGGCACTGATCGACTTCGCTCTCTGTGTTTCCATATCCAAAGGCAAAGCGAACCGTGCCCTGCGGGAAGGTGCCGAGGCTTTTATGGGCCCGCGGCGCACAGTGCAGGCCGCAGCGCGTCATGACGCCATACCGGCTGTCCAGCGTGTAGGCCACCTCGGCGTTGTCCAGTGTGCCGAAGTCGAGCGATACAATGGGCGCGCGGCCCTCAACGCCGGGCAGGCCGACGACTCTTGTGTGCGGCAGTTCCCGCACGCCATCCAGAAAGCGCGCGGTCAGACGCAGGTCATGCCCGCGCAGGGTGTCAATACCGGTCTCCTGCAAAAACAAAAGCGCTGTGTGCAGGCCGATGATGCCGGGCAGGTTGAGCGTACCGGGCTCGAACCGGTCAGGCAGAAAAGGCGGGACCTCTTCACTGTCCGACATGCTGCCCGTCCCGCCGCTGACCAGCGGCTCGATTTCCTCTGCGAGGTCTGTGCGCAGAATCATGCCGCCAATGCCCTGCGGACCGAGCAGACTCTTATGGCCTGTAAAGGTCAGCGCGTCAATGTGCAGCTCTGTCATGGACAGAGGGAACAGCCCCGCCGCCTGCGCGCTGTCCACAATAAACCGCACGCCGCGCCGCGCGCAGATTTCTCCCACCTCGCGCAGCGGCATGAGCGTTCCGCAGACGTTGGACGCCGCCGTCATGACAACCGCGCGGGTCTCCGGCCTGATGAGCGCTTCTATTTTTTCGGGGTCGAGCACACCGCGCTCATCGGCCTGCGCAGCGTCAAAGTGTACGCCGGTCCCCGCCAGCTGAACGAGCGGCCTCATGACGGCGTTGTGCTCCATGGACGTTGTGACGACATGGTCCCCCGGGCGCAGCCACCCCTTGAGAATCATGTTGAGCGCATAGGTAACGCTTGGAGTGAACACTGCATTTTTGCACTCGCCTAAAAATCCGAACATGCGGCACAAAAGCTCCCGCGTTTCGAACACCGCGCCCGCGACCTCGTACGCCCCGGCGTAGCCGCCGCGGTTGATGTTAAAGGCCCCCGACGCAATCAAACCTCCCACTGCCTCGGCCACGCCAGGCGCTTTGGGAAAAGATGTACTTCCGTTGTCAAAATAAATGGACATGTAAACTTCCCTCTTTAAATCATTACTCCCATTGTGTTCAGTATATCGGATTTTGTCACCCATTTCCATACTTATCACGAAAAACTATAAATAAAAAAGATTTTATCGATAAAAAATATTGTACAATCCTGCCATTTTTCGATACAATTCTTATAGCAAATACCCTGCCTTAACTCCCACGAGGGGGGAACCCAGCGGCCAGTCCGGCCGCAGAAAAGAGGAGAGTACATATGAAAAACAAGCAAACCCTGCTGATGGTGCTGACGGGACTGATTATCGGCGCCATCTCTGTCGTGCTGGTGCAGTGCGGCAACCCGGGCAACATGGGCTTTTGCATCGCCTGCTTTTTGCGCGACACGGCGGGCGCACTCGGTCTGCATCGCGCCGACACCGTGCAGTACGCCCGTCCCGAGATTATCGGCCTGGTGCTTGGCGCCTGCATCATGGCCATCGCCGGCAAAGAGTTCAAGGTGCGCGGCGGCTCGTCGCCGGTCACCCGCTTTGTGCTCGGCTTTTTTGTCATGGTCGGCGCTCTGATGTTCCTGGGCTGTCCTCTGCGCATGGTACTGCGCATCGCGGGCGGCGACCTCAACGCCATTGTCGGCCTGGTCGGCTTTGCCGCCGGCATTCTGGCCGGCGTCCTTTTCCTGAAAAAGGGCTTCAGCCTGAAAAAGTCGCAACCGCAGTCCAAGGTTGAGGGCGCTTTGATGCCTGTCATGTCCATTGTCGTTCTGATTCTGCTCGTCGCCGTGCCCTCGCTGCTGCTGTTCAGCGAAAGCGGCCCGGGTTCGATGCGCGCCCCCATGTGGCTGGCCCTGGCCGCCGGACTGGTTGTCGGCGTGCTGGCGCAGAAGACCCGCCTGTGCATGGTCGGCGGCATCCGTGACGCCGTTCTGTTCAAGGACTTCCATCTGCTTCTCGGCTTTGTCGCCATCATTGTCGCCGCACTGGTCGGCAACCTGATTGTCGGGCAGTTCCACCTCGGCTTTGTCATCGACGCTGAAACAACACAGCCCATCGCACACACTGACGGTGTGTGGAACTTCATCGGCATGGCGTTGACCGGTCTTGGCTCGGTCATGCTGGGCGGCTGCCCGCTGCGCCAGCTTATTCTGGCCGGCAGCGGCCAGAGCGACAGCGCTGTCGCCGTGCTCGGCATGGTCGTCGGCGCCGCCTTCTGCCACAACTTCTCGCTGGCCTCGTCGACGGCCGGCCCGACCCTGAATGGCAAAATCGCCGTCATTCTCGGCCTGGTCGTCTGCACGGTAATCGGCCTGCTCAACCGCCAGAAAGCGGAGTAAAAAGGAGGAGCGCACAATGAATAAGATTGATGCCCGCGGCTATTCCTGTCCTGAGCCGGTGCTGATGACCAAACAGGCGCTGGCAAAGGGCCGTCCCCTGACCGTGCTGGTCGACAACCGCACGGCTGTGCAGAACATCACCCGATTTGCACAAAACCAGAAACTTGTGGTAAAATGCAAAGAGGTTGGCCCGGATTTCGAGCTGACCATCGAGTAAGAGCGGGGCTGGGATTCCCCGCCATGTATAAAGGGGGATTCTGCCATGTACCTGATTGCCACCTTTCACACCCACTTTGGGGCCATGAGCTTTCAGAAAAAAATAGAGCGTCTTGGCCGAAACGCCGGCATGATGCCGGTCCCGCGCGCTCTCAGCGCTTCATGCGGCGTCTGTGTGCGCTTCGAGGGTCCGTTTGACCCGTCCATGGCGACAGACGACCTCGAAGCGGTATACGAAGACGCACCGAATGGCTACGCGCTGCTTTTCGAGCAGCCGGAAAACTGACAAAGCAGCCCTTTGACCGTGGTCAGGGGGCTGTTTTTTTGTATTTTTTTCAGTATTGCAGACACACTAAACAAAGATTTTGATTTTTATATACAAAGAGGTGAGCCCCTTTGCGCGTCATTGCCGTCGACGAACAGCCCGGTGGCCCGGTGCGTGCAGCTCTGCAGGCTGCGGTCCGCCCAAAATCGCTGGTCACCGCGCCGTGCGAAACGCCGCCGCCCTATGATGTCGTCGTGTGGGCACAGAACCCCTGCCCGCCGCAGACCATGTCACTCAGTGCGCGCGCGCTGACTGTCTGCGGTGAAAACGCCGGCCCGGCGCTTGAGCACTGCCGCTGCGATATGGTGGTCACCTACGGTTTCAGCGTCCGCGATACGCTGACGCCCTCAGCTACGCTGGGCGAGGGCCGTGTCGTTTCCCTGCAGCGCGGCCTGATGACCCTGGACGGGCGATCGGTCGAGCCCATGGAAGTTCCGGTCGGGCACCTTTGCGGCGATATGGAGACCCGCATGGCTGTAGCGGCGGTCTGTCTGCTGCTCGGCGCCGAACAGCAAAAAAATGAATCCAGCGCTGGCAACATTTCCTTATCATAAAAAAACCGATGGCCCGCCATACTAAGAACACCATCAGCTGACAGGAGCGGACGGCCCGACTAAATCCGCCGGAAGGCCCGCTCTTGCCCGATGATGGCTAACATTTGAAATTAAAGGAGAACATCATAATGTCTAGCAATCGCAGCAAGATCAATGTTCCTGAAGCTCGTGCCGCTATGGATAAGTTCAAAATGGAAGCTGCCCGCGAAGTCGGCGTCAACCTGACCAATGGCTATAACGGCGAGCTGACTTCCCGCCAGGCCGGCAGCATCGGCGGCCAGATGGTCAAGAAGATGATCGAGTCGTACGAAAACAACCTGAAGTAATCAGGTTGCCCCGATAGTCGAAGAGCGCGGCAACAGCCGCGCTCTTTTTTCTGTTCAGGCTTCCTCAACTGCAACATCAAGTGTCCCGGCCTCAATCTCGACTACCATGACGTGCAGACCTTCCGGCGCAGGACTCGTCAGTCTGACGGGAGTCCCGGTTCTGCAGTGCACCCCCTGCATCTCAAGCAGCCTGATCGCACGGCTGCAGGCAATTTCCGTAAACTCACAGATGGCCGAGCACACCATCTCATCCACATCGTTCAGTCTGCGCATGGTCAGCTGACTGAGCACATCAATGCCAGCGCCTTTGACACACCGAAATAAACCATCCCGCTTACATCGCCGCTGATGCTCACTTTCAGCAGCACATCTCCCTGCACAGGACGCCCGGACACTTCATGAATACACACCCGGCCGTTGTCCAAACCTGACACTTTTTTTACCACAGCAGCTGCACTTTCAACAAAAATATCCTGCCAGTTCTTCTGCTGCGGCCGCAGCTCGGTCTGTCCAGACACAATTCGCTGGTCCGCGTCAGTGACATGATATACCAGCCAGGCAACGACTGTTCCGGCCAGATCCTTAACGTCACTCAGGGCAAAGTGACTGGCAATCAGCTTTTTTTCATACGCCAGCACTGTCTGTGTAAATTGCTGATGCTCGCGCTGATGTGCTTCGAACCCAGCATAACCAATAGATTGCTGATACGCTTCCTCATCCCGGAAGTGATAAACCACATATTCCTTTAAAAATCCAAGAATTTTTCTGTAAACCTCTGCGCCCGCATTGACAGTGACTGCCATCAAAAGCTCGTCCGTCATGCGGAACAGCTCCATATGCTGTGCATCAATGCGGTCCACGCCAATCCGATAGCTTTCTTTCCACATCTGATGCGCGCTGTGGTTCTCGTTTTCAATCATTTTATGGTCAATCATGTTGCGGATGCGGGGCAGTGCACGTTGCCAGTCGCTCGCCTGCACCTCATTCTTTCGCTTGTAATGGTCCTGCTTATTAGCATACATTGCAGCATCCGCCCGTTTGAGCAGCTCGTCGATATTCTGCACATTCTCGCCCCAGCTGTACCCAACTGCAGCCAGTGTGGGCGGAAGATCGGGATTACCGTCATTGACAAATGCCCGCCGCAGCTCCAGAGCCGTCATACATGTCTGCTCCTCAGTGCAGCCCTCCATAATAATGGCAAATTCATCCCCGCCTACACGGAAAACCAGATGCGGGCGATTCATCAAAACGGCCCCCATGCGGCCTGTTACTGTTTGAATCAATCGATCTCCCGCCGGATGGCCAAAACTGTCGTTGTATTCTTTCAGGCCGTTGACATCTATAAAGACAACGCCTGCGCTTGCTCCGGGGCGATAATCCTCACAATATTCATGATAGCTGTTCTGGTTGAGTGTACGGGTCAGTGAGTCAAATGCCGCCCTGTGTCCCAACTCATCCCATCGCCGCTTCTGTTCAGTTTCGTCAATCAAAA
>CALVMT010000139.1 GCA_944347775.1 uncultured Clostridia bacterium
CATTGACTCGAAAAATCAACGACCGTGAAATGTTCATGAAGGGCATTGATTACTCTTATTATTACGAAAGTGACGATCCAACACTTGAACCGGACCAGAAAGAAGTCTAAATAGCAATTTAGCGGAGTATCCTGATAAAATATGCAGTTCACCTTAACCATAATAAAATCAGGAGAAACAATATGAAAGAAAAATTTATGAAGGAAATTCAACAGGCAATGAACGGGAAACTGAGCGATCGCCAGAAAGAGCAGCTGATGACCGCTATGCGGAGCTGTCTGCAAAAATACCAGATCTCCGAACTGACTTCTCCTGTTGAAAACACACAAGAAGCGAATAATCGCTTGTTGACCATGTTTATTTCGGCAAAACAAATAGAAGGCTGTTCCGGAAAAACGGTGATCTATTATCAAGAAACAATAGACCGCTTCTTTGCCTGGATCAAAAAAGAGATAACGCAGATTGACACCGATGATTTGCGGCTGTATCTTGCAGAATATCAGCAGGAACGGAATGTCAGCAAAGTCACCATTGATAATATACGCCGGATTCTCTCCAGCTTTTTCGCCTGGTTGGAGGATGAGGATTATATCGTCAAAAGCCCGGTTCGCCGTATCCACAGAATCAAAACAGCCAAGATCATTAAAGAAGCGTTTACCGACGAAACAATCGAGGTTTTGCGGGATACTTGTTCAGAGGTTCGCAACTTGACAATGGTGGAGTTGCTGGCTTCTTCCGGCATGCGTGTCGGTGAACTGGTTAAGCTGAATCGAACAGATATAAATTTCAATGAACGTTCTTGCATCGTTTTCGGGAAAGGAAGCAGCGAACGGGAAGTTTATTTCGATGCGCGAACCAAAATTCACCTGTGGCAGTATTTGAACACCAGAACAGATGATAACCCGGCTCTTTTTGTTTCGCTGCGAGCCCCGCACAGACGATTGGAAATTGGTGGTGTTGAGTTTCTGCTTCGGAAACTGGGGCGGATCGCCGCTGTTGAAAATGTACACCCGCACCGGTTTCGGCGAACACTGGCAACACGTGCGATTGATAAAGGTATGCCCATAGAACAGGTCCAGCGCCTGTTGGGGCATAAGAAGATTGATACGACTATGTGTTATGCGTTGGTCAATCAAAGTAATGTAAAAATTGCTCACCGGAGGTATGTGGGATGAATATAAAGTGGAATGAAAAAAAATTATCCGATATTGCTACAATGATAGATTACAGAGGAAAAACTCCTCAAAAGTCAACTTCTGGAATCCCGTTAATAACTGCGAAAATCGTAAAAAATGGAACAATTCTTCCTGCAAATGAATTCATAGCAGAGAGCCAATATGCGTCGTGGATGACTAGGGGGGATCCTTGTGTTGGCGATGTTGTAATGACAACAGAAGCTCCATTAGGAGAAGTTGCTCAATTGCGCGATGCTCACGTCGCGCTTGCTCAACGTATAATTACAATCCGTGGCAAAAAGGATGTTCTTGACAATGGGTATTTGAAATATTTTTTACAATCAGCTGAGGGTCAAGGTCGCCTTCGTGCTCGTGAAACAGGTACGACTGTTACAGGAATTAAAGCAGCTGAATTGCGAGAGCTGATGATTCCCTTTCCGAATATTGTACAACAGCGTAAAATTTCTAAGGTTTTGCTTGATCTTGATGAAAAAATCTATAATTTAAGGCAAGAAAACCATAATTTGGAGGGGATCGATGCATGAAAATTGTTATCGTGACAATTTTTATGGCTTTGTGCCTGTTTCCTGCTTATGGAAACCATAATTTGGAAGAACAGGCAAAGTGCCTTGTGAAATCATGGTTTGTAGATTTTGAGCCTTATGGCGGACAAATTCCTGACTCTTGGCATGAAATCACATTGTCCGAAATTGCAGATTTTATAGGAGGATATTCATATAAAGGTGCTGAACTACAGCCTTCTTCATGCGCAATGGCGACAATAAAAAACTTCGATCGAACTGGAGGGTTTAAGCTGGATGGATACAAAGAAATTATCCCTTCGGATAAGTTAAAAGATTCTCAAAAAGTTGAGTTGTTTGATATTCTTGTCGCTCATACGGATTTAACCCAGAAAGCCGAAGTGATAGGTAATGCAGAGATGGTGTTGTCGAAATCCGGATACGATGAAATTATAATGTCAATGGATTTGGTAAAAGTTCTTCCCAAGCATGGTATCTCACGATTTGTATTGGCTGCATTGTTGCGTACAGATCAATTTAAGGACCATGCCCTGGGATATGTAAACGGGACAACAGTTCTGCACATGAGTAAAAAAGCATTGCCCGCGTTTACATTATATTTCCCAGAAAAATTTTCTGAGCTTAGTGAAATTTCATGTATGTTAGAGGCAATTTATAAAAAAATAGCCCAAAATATAGAAGAAAGCAGATCTTTAGTAAAACTGCGAGATACACTGCTTCCCAAGCTGATGTCCGGAGAAATTGACGTATCGGAAGTGGAAATCTAAATAGCAATTTAGCGGAGTATCCTGATATAATATGTGTAGTTTACCTTAACCATCATAAATCAGGAGAAACAATATGAAAGAAAAATTGATGAAGGAAATTCAACAGGCTATGAACGGAAAATTGAGCGATCGCCAGAAAGAACAACTGGTGACCGCTATGCGGA
>CALVMT010000140.1 GCA_944347775.1 uncultured Clostridia bacterium
ATAAAATCGTGAACGTAACCGACAAGAGGGAAATCGAGTACAAGGGAAGCGGCGATACTTTCAATATCGATTTGACGTCATACGCGAGCGGAATAGAGGGCAGTCTTTACAGCGTAACGATAGGAGATACGGCTTTCGAAAATATGTCATATGAGGGAAGCACACTCACGTTGCCGCGCACGGCTCTCAAAACCGAGTTCGGCGAAAAGACGATAGTCGCAGTGTTCCGCAAGACCGGCACAAACGGCAAGGTCGCCCGTATCACTACGGTCAATATTCCCGTGCTTTCCGTTACGCAGATCATAGACACCGAAGAAGAATTCTACGGGTGGGCAAACGTAGCAAAAGAAGTGGCGAGCGCGAAATATTTCTACGACGGCTACTTTGTGCTCGGAAAGGATTTGAATTTTGCGGGAAAAGAAGCCTACGAAGCATATTGGAAGTGGACGAGCGAAGTGAAGGATTTTTGGCTTGACAGCGAAAAATGCGGCTTTAAGGGCACGTTCGACGGACGCGGACACGTTATAAACGGCTTGAACCCTCTATACGCCAAAAATTTGCCCGAGGAAGGCTCCGGCAGTGTGTTCGGCGTGTTGACCGCTACGGGCACGATCAAGAATATGAGTTTTACCGACTACGACCATCGGGCTACGGGCGGCGGCGCACTCATAGTAGCCGGCAAAGGCAAGATGGAAAACATATTCATTCACTGTAATTTCCTTGCCGACGGCGCTAACAACGATATGTCCGCTTTGCTTGTGTCTCACGACGGCGCCGGTATGACTTTGAAGAACTGCTTTGTGCAAGTGCCCGCTACCGCGAACGATCAAGACAAAACCTACGCTCTCGGCAAATTCAAGGACACAAGCGTACTCGACAACGTATATTGCATGGGCGACGGCACAGGCACCGATTTGACCGCGCAAACGGGCGCAAAATACGGCTCGTACGCCACCTATGCCGAAATCAAAGCGGCGGGTATAGCGGTGAATGCGGAAAACGGCTGGGATATGAATTTCTGGGCTGCGGGAGCGGACGGACTGCCCATTCCCGCAAAACTCAAAACGACGGATGCGGTTTCGGTAACCAATACCGAAACGACTATGCGTGCGGGCGAGACGTTACAAATCGCTTATACCGGCATACGCGTGGCGTTCTCGGTAGACTCTGCGGCGGCGAAGAAGGGAGTGACAATTAGCGAGTCGGGACTTTTATCCGTGCCGGCAACGGACGATAGTATAGAGGTTACCGTAACGCTGACTTCGGGAATAGATTCGTCAAAGACGGCAACCGAAACAATTACCGTTATCGCCAACAAAATCATAAATTTGACCGAAAGACTCGACGTAGAGTATAAAGGGAACGGAGATAATTTTACGATCGATTTGAGCGGACATTCTATTGCGGGCGACATAAAGAGCGTAACGATAGGCAACACCGCGTTCGCGACCGAGAGTTTTGCGTCCGATACGCTTACCTTGGACCGCGCAACGCTCGACCGCGAGCGCGGCGAAAAGACGATAACGGCGATATTCGAAAAGACGAGCAACGGGCAAGTCGTACAGTCTACCACCGTGAATATTCCCGTGCTGTCGGTTACGAAAGTAATCGGTTCGGAAGATGAATTCCTCAATTGGCATAAGGTTGCAAAAGAAATGGCAACCGAAGATTGGTACTACGACGGTTACTTTGTGCTCGGCGCCGATTTGGATTTTACCGATAAAGAAATGTATAAGGCTTATTGGACTTGGGCGATTGCCAAATCAATGAATAAGGACGGCTGTTGGGCGTATGGCGGCGCCGTCGGTTTCCGCGGAACGTTCGACGGACGCGGACACACAATAAAAGGCTTGACGGTAGAGGGCGACACGGGCAGCGTATTCGGCGTGTTGACTGCGACGGGGATAGTCAGAAACATAATCTTTACGGACTATACGGCTAAATCGGGCGGCGGCGCAATTACCGCGGGTTGCATGGGCAAGATCGAAAACATTTATATTGCCGCCAAAGAGGTGGAAGCGGGGGATTCCGGAAACGACAAAACCGCGCTTGTCTGTTCGCATCAAACGGAATGGGAGACGCGAATAAAGAACGTATTCGTTCGCTACGATAAAGGCGTTGCAAACAATTCGAACACCATGCTTTTGGGACAGTTTCACATGAGGAGAAATTTGCTGAATAACGTGTACTGCATAGGTCAGACGGGCAGTGACACGGTAAAGGGTACGGCGGCTGTGGGAATTATATCGCAAGACGGCAATGCGGAGGACGTATGGGGTGCGTTTGCCAACGCCGAAGCAATGAAAGACGCGAATGTTCAAGTTTCGGCAGAAAACGGATGGGATATGAATTTCTGGACGAGCGATGCGGACGGCTTGCCTATTCCCAAAACATTGGCAAATAATTAACGAGACACGGAGAGGACGGCGCGACCGTCCTCTCTTATTGAAAGGATGACGCGATATGGACTATAAAAAAATCATAGCAAATATGACGCTCGAAGAAAAGGCGCTCGAGTTAAGTCAAGTGGCGGCGGCGGATATCATTCAAGACGCCGATGCGGTTGTTACGGGTATTTCGCACAGCGGCGTGCCGAGGGAACAACTCGGAGAGATAGGCAGCGTGCTCAACTTCAGCGGCATAGAGGCGGCGAAAAAGATACGCAGTGCACCGTTTGTAAAGAAAGACAACCCGTTGCTACTCATGCAAGACGTTGTGCACGGCTACAAAACCGTGTACCCGTTAAATATCGCAATCGGTGGCACATTTGATTTGGAACTTGCCGAAGCCTGTGCCGAGATGTCGGCGATCGAAGCAAAAGCCAACGGCGTGAACGTGACGTTTGCGCCTATGGTCGACTTGGTGCGCGATGCGCGCTGGGGCAGAGTCAACGAATCAACGGGCGAAGATCCGTACTTAAACGGGCTCATGGGGCGCGCGTCTGTTCGCGGCTATCATAAGGGCGGCATTGCGTGTTGCGTCAAGCACTTTGCCGCCTACGGCGCGGCGGAGAGCGGCAGAGACTATAACACTACGGATATCAGCGATCACGCATTAAAAGAATACTATCTGAAAAGCTATTTGGAGTGTTTGAAAGAAAATCCCGAAATGGTGATGACCTCGTTCAATCTCTTAAACGGGATTCCCATGAACGGACACACCGAGCTTTTGGTGGACTTACTGCGGGGGCAAGAGAAGTTCGATGGCGTGGTGATAAGCGATTACGGCGGCATATCCGAAATGATAGCGCACGGCTACGCCGAAGATTTGAAAGAGTGCGCGCGCATTGCGGCGAACAACGAGATAGATATTGATATGTGTTCGCTCGCTTACGCCAAGTATTTGCCCGAACTCGTGCGCGAAGGCAAAGTATCCGAAGAAAAGGTAAACCGCATGGTCGAGCGGGTGTTGCGCCTAAAAGATAAACTCGGATTGTACGAAAACGCAAGCGCGGGCATAAGCGAAGAAAGAGACAAAACGTATTGTTTATCCCGAGAAGCTCGGGAAATCGCGCGCCGTGCGGCGGAGGACGGAAGCGTCTTACTCGAAAACAACGGCATACTGCCGCTTAAAAAGGACGCGAACGTTTGTCTTATAGGACCATATGCCGAAAGCCGCGAGTTGATGGGCGAATGGGCGTGTCTCGGTAAAACCGAAAACGTTGTGTCCGTAAAGAAAGGGATCGAGAAACTGACGGGCAAAAGCGTGCCTTCCGTTGCGGCGTGTTCGGCGCAGTGGAACGCGGCGGATGAGAGCGGATTAGCCGAGGCGTTGCGAGTCGCCGAAAAGAGCGAGATTATTATAGTGTGCATGGGCGAATACTGCAAAGAATCGGGCGAGAGCCATTCGCGCAGTAATATCGAATTGGCGGCGTTGCAAGTGAAGTTGTTGCACAAACTCAAAGAAACGGGCAAAAAAATCGTGCTCGTGCTGTTTGCGGGTAGACCGCTCGCACTCACCGAGGTTGTGCCGCTTGTCGACGCCGTGCTGTTTTGTTGGCACCCCGGAATAGAGGGCGGAAATGCGGTGGCGAATTTGTTGTACGGCACAGTCAATCCGAACGGCAAAATTACCATGAGTTTTCCGCGCAGCGTAGGGCAGTGTCCCGTGTATTACAACTGCTTTTCTACCGGCAGACCCAAACATAACGATACTTACGAAAACGCTTGTTTTACCAGTCGGTACATAGACGAGCTTAACGCGCCGTTGTATCCGTTCGGCTACGGACTGTCGTATACGAAGTTCGAATTGAAAGATATGCGGTTGTCGGTAAGCACAATGCGGCGCGGCGAAAGCGTAACCGTGTCGGCAACACTCAAAAACATAGGTAATCGGGCGGGCAGAGAAGTGGTGCAACTGTATATCCGCGACAAATTCGGTTCGTGCGCGCGTCCCGTAAAAGAGTTGAAAGGGTTTTGTAAGATCGCGCTTGCGGCAGGCGAACAAACGCAAGTTCGCTTCAAGATATCCGAAGAAACGCTTGCATACTTTACGGCAAGCGGCGAATACAAAGCTGAGACGGGCGACTTCGAGGTAATGCTCGGCACAAACAGCCGCGATGTATTGAAAACGGATCTTCGGTTGCTCGATCGTGAGCTGTAAACACGGTAGACGTTTTTCTCGTCGAGCGTTGTTTTTTTCCGAGTATTCAATCGAGTCCATAAAACAATATACAGTGCCCGTATTATTATGAAACAAATCGTTCTATCTAAGCTTCGGTATTACAACGAAAAATGTCGTTTATCTTATAAACTCGCTCATTTTTTAGGTTGTATTTATATTTAACTCGCTCATTTTTTAGACACTACGCTTGATATTGTATGAGACGGAAATGCGTTCGCTCGATTTCGAGGAATTTCTATGGGCATTGGGCTACGACGATTCGATTAAAAGCGATATGCTTTCGCATATGCAATCGTATACGCCGTTTTCTCCCACCGTTTTGAAAATATACGACAATCTGTTTTTGGATTACTGTATAGTAGGCGGTATGCCCGAAGTCATAAGCGATTTCGTTACGAATAAAACAATTGAAAATACGCTCGAGATTCAGCGTCAGATCGTTATGGGCTATGAAGCGGATATTCAAAAATACGCAAGCGGACTCGATAAATCCCGTGTATCCAACGTGTTTCGTTCCGTTCCGTTTCAGTTGGGAAAAGAAAATAAAAAATTTCAAATATCCAAAGTGCGTCCGGGCGCTAAGTTCAAAGATTACCGCGGTTCGCTCGAATGGCTTGAGGACGCCGGAATAGTAAATATAAGTCGTGCATTGCAAACGCCGAATTTACCGATTAAAGGTAACGTTATAGAAGATTGTTGCGTGCTTTATTATGCCGACAGCGGGTTATTGCTTTCTCAACTCGATGATGAAGCGCAAGCGGATTTTCGGCAAAATAAAAATCTCAACGTGTACAAGGGCGGTTTGTTTGAAAGTATTGTCGCGGAAGCGCTTGTCAAATCGGGCTACATTTTGCGTTATTTCAAAAAAGAAAATTCGACGTTGCAAGAAGAATTCTTTGTGCGGCATAAAGATTGATTAGTACCCATCGAAGTTAAAGCAACGAATAACAATTCCAAGTCGCTCGCTACGCTTATAAAAAGCAGCGATTATGAAGAAATACGTTTCGGCATTAAACTCGTTAAGGGAAATATAGGATTCAATGCAAATATTTTTACGTTTCCGCATTTTTGCGCATTTATCATAAAAGACTTTCTTACAAGATTGCAATAATCATATTTTTATCGGTAATAAAAGTAAAACCGAAAGCGGTATAATTTAACTTTCGGTTTTTTATACTATGTCCATTTGAATGCTCAAACCCTTCGAGCAAACTTTCCAACAGGATGCCTTCCGGAGTGTCAGGAATGTTTTCCATAGCGGACAATATTTTAATCCCGTTGTCTTTAAGGTGCTTACGGTGCATAGCCATTTCAAACTCATTACGGCTGAACCGGTCTAATTTGTAAACTGTAACACTTTTTTATGGACACTTTACCGTGATAATCGGTGATTTGTAATTGCAAATCGGGCAAGAGGCATAATCGGGGCGGCGACGAGATTGCAATGCAGATAAATCGTAAAGCGAAAATAAATTCGGACGCAAGATAAAAGTTGTGGAAGAAAAAGTCGTGCGGTGCGGAAAGGTTGCGTAGTAAAAGCTATGAGTTATACTATAATTCGGGGTGGGGGAGTTTTTTCGCGCCATACGCCGGGAGTAAAGCCGGTGTGTTTCTTAAAACAGCGATTGAAATAATATTGGTTTGAAAAGCCGACGCTTTGTGCGACGGCTTCTATTTTCATATCGCTTGTAGCCAAGAGTTCTTTGGCTTTTTTGATGCGCAATTCGATAATGAATCGGCTCGGAGTCATATTGGTGGTGCGGCGAAATATCGTTCGCATATATTGCGAGGAAAGTCCGAATTTATGCGCGAGAAATTCCACGTCTATGGATTCGGTGAAATGCTCGTTGATAAAACGGGTGATTTCGTCCATCAAAAGCTCGTATGACTTTTTTGGACAATCGCTTTGCTGTATCCAATTCACGAGTTGAGCGGAAAATAGAGCGGCGGCATATTGGGGATTGTCTTTATTGAGCGAACGCGAAACTTCGGAGATAAACGTTTTTTCGCGTTTAGACGCTTTTATGGACAAAACGGTGTTGAGCGGGAAAAATATTTGATCGATTCGAAATTCTATCCAATGCATATTCCAAAACGGGGTCAGCGTTTTGTATAGGCGCGGTTGGTTGATATAGAAAAATATCAACGTATTTTCGGTTAATTCGAACCGTTCGTTTTCGAGTGCGAGCAGACCTTTGCCGGACAGCGTTCTGATTGCGACGATAACGTTGTAGTCGTACGCAAGTCCCGTTTGACTGTCGGGTACGGCTACTCCGTTTTCCGACCAATTATAATGGCGTTCGTAGTACGAGTCGGCATTTATCGCCCAAATGCGATCCAGCGTAAGAGCGGGCGAATAGCGTTGAACGGACGGTTGAGATAATTTATCGTATTGTTTTTTCATTGTGATTTTATTATACCAAAAAGTCTATTATGTGTCAAGTTTTGATTTATTGTTTCGAAAAGTATAAAATCTGTTTGATAATGTGCATTGATTTCGCCGATAGTATATGGTATATTGTAAAAACACAATGGCGGTGATTTTGCAACCCGTCGGAAAACGTTTGTTACGGAATCGGTGCGTCTTTACGGAAAAGATGAAGTTTCAAAAGGGGAGGTACGGTATGCCGAATACGGCGAACTTGTCGCAAGGCGAAAAGAAACGCTCAATGAAAAAGCGCAGTCAAACTATTTTTTTGATTTGTATGCTGACGGTACCGTTTTTGCAATGGCTGATTTTTTGGCTGTACGTCAATCTCAGTTCCATTGTTTTGGCATTTCAAGATCCGCGAACGGGCGCGCTCACTTTTGAGAACTTCCGACTGTTTTGGGAGGGATTGACATCGCCGTACGGAGAAATCAAAATCGCCGTACGCAATACGCTTATTTACTTTGCTACGTCCGTCGTGGTCATGATGCCGCTGTCGTTTATCATAGCGTACTTTGTTTATAAGCGGATCCGGGGATATAAAGCGTTCCGCATTATCTTTTATTTGCCGGCGATCGTAAACGCCGTGGCAATGGTCACCGCATACACGAACTTTATCGACCCCAAAGGACCGCTGGGCGCGATCGTGAAATTTTTCGGTGGGCAAATGGATCCGGAAGGGCTGTTGGCAAAACCCGGTACGGCGACTTGGACGATCGTCCTATATACGATATGGACGGGATTCGGCGCCAATATGCTGCTGTTCGGCGGCGCTATGACGCGTATTCCCGTGGATCTGCTCGAATCGGCGCGCCTCGACGGGATCGGCGCGTGGAAAGAATTGACGTCTATCATTCTGCCGCTTGTGTGGTCTACCGTGACCACGGTCATCATTGTGACGCTTACGGGTATCTTTTCCGCGTCCGGACCCATTCTGCTATTCGGGGGCGGGGCGCAAAACGAAACGACGACGGTCGCCTATTGGATATTCGCGCAAGTGTACGGCAGCGGCAACGTGGGCGGCTCGGGATCGTACAATCTCGTGTCTTGCGCGGGACTGTGCTTTACCGCAGTGAGCGTACCCGTGATACTCGGCATACGCAAGTTGCTCGAACGCATTCCCACCGTGGAATATTAAAGGAGAAATGCATATGGCAAACGTAACGGTATCCGAAACTTCGCTGCAACAGAAACAAACGTTTAAGAAGGCGAAAGAAAACACCGTGCTCACCAAGCGCAGCCGCGGCGAAAAAGCGCTGTTCGGTATAGTGTTTACAATCTTCGTTTTATACGGGCTGAGTTTGGTGATGCCCTTTCTGTATCTGTTCGTCAATTCGTTCAAAGACGGGCTGGAATATATAAACGATTTGAACGGCGGCGGCACGCTGTCTGCGCCCGACAAATGGCTGTTCGGCAACTATCTCGAAGCGTTTACCGGTATGACGATGATCGATTCCATGGGCAATGAAGTCAATCTCATCATGATGTTTTTCAACAGCGTTTGGTATGCGCTCGTGTGCGTTTTCGCGTCCGTGGCGGCGAGCACGCTCACGGCGTACTGCGTGTCTAAATACAAGTTCAAGTTGCGCGGATTTTTCTACGGCATTGCCATTTTCACCATGACCATTCCCATTGTGAGCGCAACGGGCGCGCAGTTCAAACTTGCCGACACGATAGGCATATACAACACGCCGCTGTACCCGATAATAATGAACTTCTCGGGGTTCGGGTTCAACTTTTTGGTGCTGTACGGATTCTTTTCCAATATCCCGTGGAGCTATGCCGAAGCGGTGTTTATCGACGGCGGCGGGCACGGTACGGTGTTTTTCAAGATAATGTTGCCGCAAGCGTTGCCCACCATGCTCACACTCGGCATCATGTCGTTTATCGGGTCGTGGAACGACTATCAGACGGTTCTGCTGTTTTTGCCCGATTTTCCCACGCTGGCGTCGGGCATATACCGCATAGAGCAATCGATCACGCGCGGCGGCAATTATCCGATATATTTTGCGGGACTGCTCATATCCATAGTTCCCATCATCGTGCTGTTTTCGTGTTTTTCCAACACTATAATGAAGAATTTTACCGTGGGCGGCTTAAAGGGCTGAGCGCGGAAAAAAGAATATGATTTAACAGAGGTTATGAAATGAAAAAGTGGTTAAGTTGTGTGCTTGCGCTGTGTTGTGCGTTTTCGGCGGCGGTGCTCTCGGGATGCGGTAAAAAAGTGCCCGACACCGAGGAAACGCTCGAAGTTTACGTGCTCGATGCGGGCTACGGCGTAAATTGGTGCGATGATTTGCTCGAACTGTTCAAACAGCAAGAATGGGTTAAAGAAAAATACCCGAATTTGCAAGTCGTATTCACGCATAACAGCGTTCGCTCTTACGGCAGCAGCCGTTTAGAAGCGGGATCGCGCTCGAATACCATAGATCTACTTTTCGATATCGACCTCAATAAATACAATTACGCGGGACCTACCGGCGATTTCGAAGATTTGACCGACAGCGTATATAATTCTACCGTACCCGGCGAAGGCGACGTGAAATGGATAGATAAGTCGACGGACAGCTACGACAAATCCAATCTTTACGCGGACGTGACGGGCACGCTGGAAGGCGATCATTATTATATGACAAGCTGGGTGGATGGTATGGTCGGTTTTTTGTACAACGAAACGCTGCTTAATAATCTGAATATCGAAGTGCCGCGCACTACCAATCAATTACTCGAAGCGTGCGAAAAGATTAAATCCACCGTAAACAATCCTTTGAATACGACCGAAAACGGCTATTGTTTCATACAAGGCAAGGAAAACACGTATTGGGACTATTTGCACGACATATGGTGGGCTCAGTACGAGGGAATAGAAAATTACCGTAATTTCTGGAACGGTTACGACGCGGCGACGCATACGCGCTCGACTAAGATATTCGATCAGCGCGGCAAGCTGGAAACGCTTAAAGTGTATGAATCGTTGCTCGATTACAACAAGGGCTATTACAATCCGTCGTCGTCCACGTATAATTTCATACAGGCGCAAACGCTGTTCTTGCAAGGAAAAGCCGCTTTTTGCGTAAACGGCGATTGGTTCGATAACGAAATGCGCCCGTACGCGGAGCAGATCAAAAAAGAAAACGGGCGAATCGATACGATCAAGATGATGCGTACGCCCATAGTGAGCGCGCTCGGCGAAAAACTCGGCATTACCGACGACGAGCTTTCCGCTATCGTGGATTATGTGGACGGAACGACCGCGCAAGAGCCGGAGTTTACGTCTACCAAGAGTATAGCCAAAAATAAGGTGATAAACGCCGTACGCGAGGCGCGCACCGTAATATATTCGCTGGGACCCAACCACAATGCCGCCATACCGAAATACGCCAACGGCAAAAAAGTGGCGATAGACTTTTTGCGGTTTATGGCTACCGACGTGGCGAACGAGCAGTATATCAAGACGACGAACGGCGTGACGCTGCCGTTTGACTACGATGTAAAGACGAAAAATCCGACATTATACGAATCGCTTTCGCCTCTGCAAAAGTCGAGACTCGATTATTTTGCGAGCGATAAATACGAAACGTACACGTTGCCGTCCACTCTTTCGTTCCCGCTTGCCAAGTACGGCGGATTGAAAGCCAACGTAAACGAATATTATTTGTCCGTATTCGCCGCCAAAGGCAACACGACGACGGCGCAAAATATAATAGATGCCACAAAGGAAGCTTGGACCGACAGCAAATGGCGTACTGCGTGCAACAATGCGGGACTTAACGTATAAAAAGAGAGGAGAGATATGAAGAAAACGAACGTTTTTCGTAAAATCTGTGCGGCTCTGCTTGCCGCAGTAATGGCTTTGGGCTTAGTCGGTTGCGGCAACAAAGCAAAAGGCGGCGGGAAGCTTTCCGACGTGGAAATTTGGGGCGCACCCGCCACGGAAAAAGTTTTGCGCGACAAAAACGGAATTTACGATGATTTTAAGACGGACGCGGCAATCGACTTGACCGTGGCGCGCGGCGAGTACGAGGGCGCGCAAATCATTTTGAGCGCGCGGAAAGATTTGACTTTCGACGTTTTGATAGGCACTCTCAAATCGTCGGACGGAACGGAGTTCCCGTCGGGCAAAGTCGAAGTGTTCGGCGAGAAATACGTGGAAGTGCGCACGAATTACGACAACAACGGCGCGCCTACGGGTTGGTATCCTGACGCGCTCGTGCCGTTCGACGGGCTGAAAAAGCAAGGCGAAAACACAGTTAAGGCGGGAGAGAACCAAGGACTGTATTTCCGATTCGAAATTCCGCTCGATCAAAAGGCGGGCGAATATACGGGCAATGCGTCGATAACCGTCGGCGGCGAGTCGAAAGATATTCCCGTTCGGCTGAACGTTACGAGCGTGACGGTATCGGAAGTTTCGCACACAAAGAATATATTTCTGACCACGTGGTCGCATCATTTGGGCGAATTGGACAGCACGCAGGCTATGCACGATAAGTATATCGAAAAGCTTTTCGAATACAGACTGAGTCCCAACGATATTATTATGGACAGCGACAACAGCGACGAAGATATAGAATATTACGTCGAAAAAGCGTATGCGTTTATGCAAAATCCCAAATGCACGAATATATCGATTCCGTACGTAATAACGGTAAAAGAGAATCCCGAAAAACCGGGCGCGGACAAAGGCACTAATATCGCCGACCCCGTATTGCTCGACAAATACATAACCGCGCTTGCGAACAAAAGTTTTGAAACGGGCTTTAATATGCTCGCTAAAAGCACGACGTATTTCGCTACGTTTTTGGACGAACCGACAGCCGACAGACTTATCGACGTGGAATTCGCGATAAAAGAATTCAACGCCGTTTTGAAATCGACCGCCGACCGCATTGCGAGCGAAAAAACCGAAAACAAAACGGATATGACGGACGACGAATTCGCATCTTTCAAGGCAAAAGTCGTGCAGTCGATACGCAACGTGCGCAACGTTCTTACGGCGGATTATAACAAAGATCTTCAAGCCGCGGGCGCGACGTTCTGTCCGCAAATGACCGCATACGACACGGAAAGCGGACGCGAAGATTATGCGGAGCAAGAGGAAAAATGGTGGTATACCTGCATAAGTCCGCGTGCGCCTTATCCCTCTTTCCACACAGAGGACACGCTTTTATCGGCGCGTTCGATTGGCTGGATGCAAGCGCAATACGGAGTGACGGGCAATTTGTTTTGGGCGACCGATATATACGGCTTTGCGCACAACGTGAACAACATTCAGCCGATAGAGGAATTGTACGAGGGGTCTGCCGTGCGGTTTCCGAACGTCAACGGCGACGGATATCTGTTTTATCCCGGAAAGAAATACGGCGTAGACGGACCGATAGGGTCGCTAAGGCTCGAAGCGTTGCGCGACGGTCTGGAAGAATTCGAAATTTTATACGCGCTTTCCGAGCGTTACGCCGAGATATCGGCTTTGTGCGGAGAAGAATTTACGAGCGAATCGGCAATCGAAAGCTTGACGCGCGCTTTGTATAACGGCACTGTCGTAGATACCGATTCGTACGCGTTTTCGACGGCGAGAAGAGCGCTTATGCAACTTTCGATATTGAGCGAATCCGATGCGGATTTTTGCATTACGGACTTTGCAGACGACGGATACGGAAACGTTACGTATAAGCTGTATGCAAACAATTCCGCCGTGGTTAAAAATCACGGAGAGGAGCTTACGCAAAAAGAAGCCGCGGGAGGCGGATTCGTTTATACGCTCAAAGTGCCGCTCGAAAAGGCGGAAAATTCTGTTGCGCTTACGGTTGCCGTAAGTGGGGCGGAGTATGCGTTCGGCGCGTCGCTCGGCGGAAAAGTAAGCGTTAATTCGGCAGCCGAGGCAAGCGAATCCGATTTTGCGGCGGAAGGAGTCGAGCCGCAGTTCGAAAGCGCGGATGCGTCCTCGGTAGCCGCGGGATATACGGGCGTATGGGCTGAGATAACGCTGCCCGCTTGCGAAGCCGAAACGCTTCAATCTTTCCGTATGAGCGGAGCGTTGCTCGGCGGCGCGGATAAGTCGGCAAACAAAATGCTGCTGCATATATACTACGACGGCGACGACGAGCCGGAGCTTATGATTTCGGCAAAGTACACGAAAGACGTGGTATATATCGGTATGGCAAACACCAAGCTCAAAAAGGGTATGAACGTAGTCGAGCTGTCGTTTGCGGGCAGAAATTGGACGAGGCTCGGCAATATGGAATTCTTGGCGTTCAACATAGGCGGCGCGGAGGGAGAACCCGAACGCGCGCTGTATATAGCCGATTCCGTTATATATGCCGAATAGGAAGGAGGAAACCGAATGATGAAAATGCGTAAAATAGCAAGTTTGTTGTTGATTGCCGTATCTTTGACGACGACGATGACGTTTGCGGGCTGTAAAAAAGAAAAGACGGAAGAATCTAAGCCGCAAACCGTTATGTTCGCGGATTTCGAACAGTGGGCGCCCGATTTTCAGCTTATGCGGATTATGAACAATTTCGGCGCGGTTTCGGTAAACGAGGACGCGGAGTTCGTTAACGGCGGCAAGGCATCGGCGAAATTGCAACCGCTTGGCGGCTACCGCGTTTCGCAAGCTCCGTATAAGTATAAGCAGTCCGACCCGCCGTATGTATATTTTCCTCTTTCGAGCGCGAATTTCGAGTACGATCATTCAAACGTTGCCAAAATCGAGAAGATCCGACTGCATTTATACAACGCGCAGTCCGAGCAAAAAACGGTAAAAATAGGATTTGTTGCGCAAATCGTAAACATAGAGGAAACGGTGCGCACCGCCGGTACGGAATTTGCATTGAAGCCCGGTTGGAACGAAATCAACTATTTCCCCGATTACGCGCTCTTGAACGTGCTGTGCGATATGCACGACGTGCCGGGGCTGTATTTGGAGTTCGAAAAGACGGCGTCGCGCGATATAGCCGATGCGCCCGTGTTCTATCTCGACGATATAGAGCTTACGCTCAGAAAAACGCCGGCAGAGGCGGCGGAGGCGGAGTTCGCTCCCGGTGAAATTTGCGATTTCGAAAAGCGGTATCAAGAATTTATCATTGCGGTGGAAGCGATTAAGGAAGAAACACGCGGCGACGTAAAGGTCGTGCGCGCCGCAGACGAAGGACTTGTGGCTCCGAGCGGCGAACGCGTACTTAAATTGGTGACCAAGCCGGGAAGCGTGGATTACGCCACTTGGCCCACGTTCGATATTCCCGAAAATATCGTGCGCAAGAGCGGATTTATGAATATACCCGAGGACGAGTGGGCGGATTACGTGTTCCGTTTCGAGGTGTATATGAAAGATACCACCGACTATTTCTATGCCGAGTATTTCGTTGCGGGCAACAACAACCGTCACGCCATATCGGTAAACGCGCGTATTCCGGGCAAAAAACCGCAAACGGGCAAATGGCTTACGTACGAACAGCCGTTCACCGAGTTTGCGTCCGCTATAATAGAAAACCCCGGATATATGCGTATCGCTTGGGCGGAATACAGCGCACAGGAAGAACGCACGTACTATTTCGATAATTTCCGTTTTGAAAAAAAGACGGTACAAGAGTAGGAGGAGAATGGGAAAATGAAAACCAAAAAAGTTTGGGTTGCGATAATCATTGCTTGCGTGACGGTGCTTGCGGCGTTTATGCTTGCGGCGTGCGGTGATAAAGGAAACGGAGTAACCGTAGACGGCTTTACGGATAAAACCGATACCGTGCTGTGGGGAGAAACGTACGAGTTCTCCGAAACGTCCGTTACGGACTCGAACGGCAACGTGCATCGCATAACGTTCGAGGTCAAGACGCAAAGCGGCGAAACGGTAGAGGTCGTTGCGGGCGGTTTCAACGCGCTCGACCCCGACGGATATATCGCCGTTTGCAAAGTCGAGATATCCAAGGAAGTTATTTTGTCGCGCACTATCACGATACGCGTAGTATCGCCCGAAATCGTAACCGAGGACGGCACAAAAATCGAAGAAGTCCTGCTTTCGTCGGTAAACGAGGGCGACGAAGTAACTTTGCCCGCCGCAAAAGTCGTAGACGCGAAAACGGGCGAAACCGTTTCGGAAAGTCCGATCGTTTCGGTCAAATATATGGGGAAAGACGTAACCGTAGAAAACGGCAAGTTTGTCGCTTGGGGCGGCAAATATACCTTTACGTACGAGGGAAAAGTAGGCGAAAAAACGTTCCGAAAAGTTTACGAGAAAGAGATCGCGCGTAGAGCGCCCGCAAAAAACGAAGTGGAATCGTTCAACAGTCCCGCGGCGCTCGCCGATTTCAATATAGGCGACGTAGGCGGCGAGACGGAGTGGATGTCCGAATACAAAGGGGAACAAGGCGTTATCAAGTGGACGTTTAACAACCTTGTCAACAATTGGCCGCAGATCCGCTTTAAGCCGAGACGGCTTATGGCAGACTACGCGGAGTACGATTATATTTCGTTCCGCATTTATGTGGGCGAGCAGCAAAACAACGTGGCGAATTGGCGCTTTTTCAATGATTGGGACAACGAAGCGGATCACGTCAATCAAATGCCGATCGGACACGAGTACGATGTTGTGAAAGGCGAATGGTGCGATTACGTATTCCCTATCAAGCATTTCCTCGAAGGGTGGCGCGACGACGGAAACAACGATGCGCGAGCGTATCTGTGGTCGTGGTACGATAATAAAGATACGGGCGCGAGAGAAGTGTATTTCGGCGATATTTCGGTGTTTAACGATACCGCGCCCGCCGAAAACGAAGTGCTTTCGTTCGATACAGCTCTTTCGCAAGGCAATCTGACGGCACAGCAAGGAAAAATAACTTGGCTTAACGAGTTCGAAGGCGAACGGGGCGTAATAAAATGGACGAGCGACGGCGTAATGAAGGACGGTTGGGATAAGACGTGGGATACACTGACGTTGGCGCCGAGACAAAAAATCACCGACGAGTTTTTGAAAGGCAGTTACTATTTCAAAGTGAAGATGTATGTAGAGGAAGGAACGTGCAATAAGTTGTCGTTGATTGACTCGGAAAGCGATAAATATCCGTTTGATCCCTATCACGGAAACGCCGCCGTGGACGCTACGTTCTCGATAGAAAACGGAAAGTGGCAAACGCTCTATTATCCGATTGCAACATTCAAAAACGGCTTGGAAAATAAAGTAGCCATTCCTTTGCAGCTCAGTATGGCGAATGGCGGCACGATCTATTTTTCCGACTTTTCGGTGTGCGCGCTACCCGACGGTGTGCGCAAAGACGAAATCGTTTCGTTCGACACGCAAGAGCAACTCGCACTGTTTACGCCGGAAAGCACCAAAGGCGCTTCT
>CALVMT010000141.1 GCA_944347775.1 uncultured Clostridia bacterium
AGTCGGCCATATGAGCAATGCGGAAGGACAGATCTTTCATTTTTCCATATCCATTGGAGATTTGGTAACCTCTTTCCCCGAGAGCCTTATTCAGATCCGCTATGCTGATATTACGGGTGTTGGTCACGGCTGTAACTGTATTGGATAAATATTTTTCGTTGGCAAACAAAGCAAAATATTTCTTCGCCCAAGCCCGAACCATCTCTGCCATGGCTTTATGACGCGCATAACGGTTCTCCAAACCTTCTTCCAGAATACGATCTAGCTGATAATCCATCGCGAACATATGCGATAAGGAAGGCGTGGATGGATATTGATGATCCTTTTTCTGAATATATTCATGCAATTTTAAAAGATCCAGATAATATCCTCGGAAGGGAACTTTTTCCGCTGCTTGGATAGCTTTTTCCGAGATCGAACAAATGGCCATTCCAGGAGGAAGTCCCAAGGCTTTCTGCGTTGAAGTGATGCAGACATCCACTCTACAGCCATCCACATCAATCAACGTTCCACCCATTGAGCTGACCGCATCCATACAAACCACCACTTCGGGATATTTCTTTAAAACGGGTGCCAATTCTTCAATGGGGTTCATCAGGCCCGTAGAAGTTTCGTTATGGGTAATCGTAACGCAGTCATATTTTCCGGTTTTTAAGGCCGCATCTACCATTTCCGGTGTTGTGGGCTGGCCCCATTCGGACTCATATAAATCTGCCGGAACTTGATTGGCCTGTGCCATTTCAAACCATCGTTTCCCAAAAGCCCCTACCGAAAAAATCGCTGCTCGTTTGGCCGTGCAGGAACGTACGGCACCTTCCATCAAACCGCTGCCCGACGTCGTGGACAGCAATATTTCATTTTGGGTATGAAATACCTGCCGCAATTTTTCGCTGATTCCCCGCTGCAAGGCTGAAGCTTCTTTACTGCGATGTCCCATCATCGGGGTCGCCATTTTTTCCAATACATCCGGACGGACTTCCACCGGTCCGGGAATAAACAACTTTTTATGCATACTTGTCCTCCATTCGGTTGGTTTTCGAGCAACAATCTTTTTTCATCATTTTTTATCTAAAACTTCTAATTTTTTATTATATCGTATATGCGCCCGGATGCAAACTGCTTTTTCTTTCCTGAAAAGAAAAAAGGAAGCAGAATTTCATCTGCCTACCATTTTCCTATAAACTTAATAATCACTTAGTAAAATGAAATCCTTGCTCAAAAGGGTTGTTGCACAGCCTCCGCAGCCGCCCCGTTCTGTGACGGTAGCCCGAACTTGCCGACTGTAGGCCTTGTAGCGAATTTCCCAATGACACACACGCCGCAGTGGGATCGTGATAAATGCGGAACCATATGGCTTCAGCGTAATCGCTTCATTCACCACCAGCTTACGGGGCGTAAAAGCCAAATCATACAATTTCAAAAAAACTTTGCGCGTGGAAGCGCTGTCATTACTGAGGGTAATCTGTACACAATCAGAACCGGCATCACTATGCATCGGTCCGGTCGTCCATGTATAAGCTGCCATTTTCCTCTTTCCTTTCTCCTCTGATTTTCTTTTTGTCTCTGTGTTAGCATACGTCTGAGAATGGAAAAAGGTTCTATTTGAAATGCATTTGTTCTAAACTTTCCCATAAGAAAGCCGTCTGGAAATTCAGACGGCTAAAAAATATTCCTTTTACAACCACGCGATTTGCGTGCGAACAGCTTCCTGAAAGGTCTCTGTATTCCGAAAACGGTTTAAAATTTCCTGCAAATTTTCCCCATCTGGAAATTGCAGCTGAGGAGTGCGTTCATCCAGCGGCAGCAAAACAAATAGACGTTGTTTCACGAACGGATGTGGAACGGTCAAATGGGGCAGTTGAATCACTCGCTTTCCATATAGCAGCAGATCCAAATCAATGGTACGCGGAGCCCAATGATAGGGGCGCTGACGACCCAAATCCTGCTCAATGTGCTGTAAAGACCGCAGCAGCGTTTCCGGATCTTGTCGGGTCGAAAAAACTGCCACTGCATTGAGATACCGCTCCTGCCCCGTGGTTCCCCACGGTTCTGTTTCCCATATGGAAGAACAGCGCACCGTTCCTCCTTCTGATAAAGTTTGGATCTTTTGGACCGCTTGACGCAAAAAATCTGCCCGATCGCCCAAATTCGATCCTAGTCCTACATAAATTTCTTCCACGTTTTAGCCTTCTTTTTTCTTAATAGCCGGGGCAATACGTTCAATTTCCACGCCAAAGAAGGAAAAATCACCCATCACGGGAGCCTCCGGTTTCTTAATCCGCACCTTTACCCCCAACAGCGCAAAATTGTCCAACAATACCGTAGCAATTTTTTCAGCTAGGGCTTCTAACAAATTTCTACTTTTGCCTTCCATAATTTTTTTCACAGCCAGGTAAATCTCGCTGTAATCAACCGTATCGCGAACGTCATCGGATTTTCCGGCCTTGCGGGTGTCTAAATACAATTCCAGATCAATGACAAAGGGCTGACGCATCAGCTTTTCTTGGGGAAGTACCCCATGATTGGCTACAAAACGTAATCCTTCTATAATCACTTTATCCATTCTCATTCCTCATTTCATCTACAACGCACATGGCTTGTTTGGTTTTTAAAACTTCATGTCCTCTTAAAATATGAGCCCCCTGCAATGCCCCAGCTACCCCTAAGGCTAAACTGGCCGCATCTCTTTCCAGTGGTTCTGAAGGTAGTGTGTCTGCAATAAACGATTTTCGAGAGACCCCCAGCAGCAAAGGACGCCCCAATCCTCGAAAACTCGATAGATGCTTAATAAGCAGCCGGTTCTGTGCAGGGGTTTTGCCAAATCCAACCCCTGGATCCAGAATGATTTGTTCGGGCGAATTCCAGCATTCATTCCGATTTCCTGTGAGCTCTCTAAATCTTCCATGACATCCGACAGAAAATCAGTATAGGGGTGTTCGGAAGTCACCTGCATCCGGTTATGCATCACAACCACCGGGCATCCTGCTTCCGCTACCACTTTGGCTAAATTTTGATCCAGATGAAATCCCCCAATATCGTTTATGATATGGGCTCCCAGATCCAGCGCTTTCTGGGCAACAGAGGCCCGAAATGTATCTACTG
>CALVMT010000142.1 GCA_944347775.1 uncultured Clostridia bacterium
CGGCGCCGGTCAGCGCCAAGGGCGGAATTCCCATGAAGGTCATCCGGATTACGCCGATTAAAACCGAGCACAGCAGGGAGTACCAGGGTCCAAGCAGAACCGAGCAGACAACATTAATCAGATGCGCGGTCGGACACATTCCCTCAATCCTCAGAATCGGCGAAATCACTACGCCAATCGCCACCATCATGGCAAGCATTACCATTCTGACTGTGTTCATTCTTGTTGTGTTCATGTTGCATTACCTTCCTTTTCGCGTTGTTACACGATCCGGAATGCCCGCAGCTGCTTACAGATACAAAAAAACCGACAGTTATCCCGGTTCGTGGCGGTCGAAGTTCCATTACTTCCTCTCACTCCGAAACACGGATTCCCATCGCAGTCTCTTATCCTGCTGCCCGAACGTATCTGACTTTGATGCGCTCCAAGGCCCAGGGCGCTCCCCCTTTGCCTTCTGAAAGCGGCAGGACAAATATTAAAATCAGTGGCAAGTATAGCATATCCGGATAAGATTGTCAACCGGAAGGAACAGTCTCTTCATTGCTGTCCACTCCGGACAGCACATTAAAGAGTTTCAATTTTTTTCATTTTCCTTTGACATCTTTTGGAAGATGTATTACAATATTTCTATCATATGATAATTGTCAGAAAGGAACTTCTACTATGAAACAGGACATGATAGTAATTCTGGATCTGGGAAGCACCCAGAACACCGTAATTGCAAGGGCAGTCCGCGCTCTCGGCGTGTACAGTGAAATCTACCCCCATGATATTACGGTCAGCGAACTGAAGAAGCTGCCAAATGTCAAAGGCATTATTCTGAACGGAGGTCCGAATCATATTGTGGACGGCGCGCCAATCGATGTAACGCCCGATATCTATGATGCCGGATACCCACTCCTGTCCGTCGGACATGAACCGGCCAGATGTGAAAAGCTTGACGGATGGCCTACCGAAGATGAAATCCCCGAAACGCTGCGCCCGTTTGTGTTTGATACCTGCAAAGCCGAAGCAAACTGGAACATGAAGAACTTCATTGGGGATCAGATTGAACTCATCAGACAGCAGGTCGGAGATAAGAAGGTACTGCTCGCTCTCTCCGGCGGCGTAGACAGCTCTGTTGTTGCCGCGCTGCTGATCCGGGCAATCGGCAGGCAGCTGACCTGTGTCCATGTGAACCATGGCCTGATGAGAAAGGGCGAGTCCGAGTCGGTTGTGAATGTATTCAGAAATCAGCTTGATGCCAACCTCATCTATGTGGACGCTGTTGATCGGTTCCTCGGAAAGCTTGAAGGCATCGCCGATCCGGAACGGAAGCGCAAGATTATCGGCGCCGAATTCATCCGTGTATTCGAGGAGGAAGCAAGGAAGCTTGATGGAATTGAATTCCTTGCTCAGGGTACGATCTATCCGGATATCGTAGAGAGCGGAACCAAGACGGCCAGAGCAGTCAAGTCCCATCATAATGTGGGCGGTCTCCCGGAGGATCTTCATTTCAGTCTGGTGGAACCGCTGAAGCAGCTGTTCAAGGATGAGGTGCGCGCCTGCGGCGTTGAGCTTGGACTTCCTCATGAAATGGTGTACCGTCAGCCCTTCCCCGGCCCCGGTCTCGGCGTCAGATGCCTCGGCGCTATTACCAGAGAACGCCTGGAGGCTGTCCGGGAATCCGACGCACTCTTAAGAGAGGAGTTCGCCAAAGCCGGCCTTGACAAGAAGGTATGGCAGTACTTCACAATTGTTCCCGACTTCAAGTCTGTCGGCGTCAGGAACCATGAACGGTGCTTTGAATATCCCGTCATTATCCGGGCGGTCAATACTGTGGACGCCATGACCGCGAAGATCGAGCTGATTGACTGGCCGGTTCTGCTTCGCATTACAGACAGGATTATGGCTGAGTTGAAGAATGTGAACAGAGTTTGCTATGACCTAAGCCCGAAGCCAAATGCAACGATTGAGTGGGAGTAGTAGCCACTATCCCGAAAGCCCTGTATTTATGAGGGCACTGAAAAAGTCTGATTCTAAAAGAGAATTGGACTTTTTTTAGTGTTGCCATTATAATAGAAATACGAGGAAGGAGGAGCTGCCATGTTAAAAGATCATTCACAGTTACGATTATCATTATCACCTTATCAGGGGCTCTACGATACAATCATTCCTGCTAATCATCTTTTGCGCAGAATTAAAGAACACATAGATTTTAGTTTTGTAAATCCAATGCTGCGTAAACAGTATTGTGAAAATTTTGGACGTCCGGCAAAAGAACCGGAGATGATGTTCAAACTGCTTTTTCTAAAAAAGTTATATGATCTTTCTGACGAAGCCCTGATTAGCAATGCCCAGACGGACATGGCATATAAATTTTTTTTGGATCTGGAACCGGAAGCAAAGATGATCGATTCCAGCCTTTTGACAAAATTTCGAAAGACGCGAATCACGGAAGATATTCTAGAAGAAATGCTGAAGGAAACGATCCAGCAGGCCCTGGATAAAAAACTGATAAAATCGGGAACGATTATTGTGGATTCGACTCATACAAATGCATCTGTCCGACCGAAATCCCCCACACAAATCCTGCGGGACATGAGCAAACGACTTCGAAAAGAGATTTACAAAAACGCCTTTGAATTATCAGAAAAATTTCCAGAGAAACCATCGTTAGAAGCTGGATTGGACGAAGAAGTTGCGTATACGAAGGAACTGCTCCAGATGCTGGAGGACGGGATAGCGGCTTGCGGTAATCAAAAAATACAGGAAATTGCGAAACAGATGAAAAAACTGCTTGAGAATGAACAAATCAGGAACATCCGATCAAAAGAAGATAACGATGCACGGTTTGGTCATAAAACAGCAACCAGTACCTTTTATGGGTATAAGAATCATATAGCTATGACGGAAGAGCGTCTGATCGCCGGGATAAGCGTAACAGACGGAGGGGCACCAGATGGGCAGGAATTGCCGAAGCTGATCGAAAAAGCGAAGAACAATGGAATAAAGGTAACAGAAGTCATAGGGGATATGGCATATGTCAGCGATGACAATCTGGAAGCCTGTGGAAAAGAGATTCGCTTGATTGCCCGAACGAATACCGCTGTAGCGGCGGCTGCAAAGGGAAAACTGGAAGAAGGATTTTGCTTTAATAAAGATGCCGGAATGTTACAATGCCCTGCTGGAGACCTTGCAAAACGTGTGGAAAAGAGAGCAGCCTCAAATGGGAACACTTATTTAAGATATATATTTAGTAAGGTCAAATGCCGAAAATGTCCGTTAAGAGAAAACTGTCGCGTAGGTAAATCAAATGCGAAAGAACGGAGTTATAGCCTCACGCAAGCAAGCGGGAAAAATCTGGAAAGACTTCAATTCGAAGAAAGTGAGTATTTTCAGGAGAGAATGAAGATCAGGCATCGGATAGAAGAAAAAAACGGAGAACTGAAAGAGGCCCACGGGTTACGCAGAGCGGATTCCAGAGGTCTGTTCGCTATGCATTTACAAATGTATTTTACGTCATTTGCAGTAAACGTAAAACGAATTGTAAGATTAGCTGAACTTGCCAGGGAATAAACCCTAGCTTTTTTGTAATCATTCTCAAAAAAGAACAGGAAAATCAAACGTTATAAAAGAAAAACTCCCACTTAAAAAATGGAAGTTTTTCAGTGCCCTCTTATTATGGGATGTCCGGGGGATTTTTCCTATGAAAGTGTAAAACTCAGGTATGATGATATGAGGTGCTATAATATAGTTGTAACACTCGTGGCTTATTGATTATAATGAAGAAAGCAAAGGAGAAATCAACATGTCACGAAAGTATGAAACAGAGTTCAAACGTAAAATTCTCCGCCTGCATTTAGAACAAGGACGAACTTACAAAAGCACCAAAAAAGAGAATGGTGTTTC
>CALVMT010000143.1 GCA_944347775.1 uncultured Clostridia bacterium
TAAACCGAGGCGCGAGACACATTGAAACGGCGAACGGCGGCAGGAACGCCGGAATTAAAAGAATATTGAACAACTGCTTGACGAAAGCGAGCGATTTGTGATATAGTGTTCATAGAGTAACAGCCTCGTTTGTTTGGTTTTTTTGTGGTGATTAAACTATATCACAAACTTCTTGGCTTGTTACTCTTTTTTTATCATCTTTGTCTCATATCTATTGTAATCATACACAGATTTATCGCCGGATTTGCCAAAAACGCTTGAAATATTTTGCATATTGTGATATACTTTGCGTGTATATGTTTCCGAAATAAACTAAAAGGGGTTTGCCGATTGCTTTTCACGGACCGGGTAAACCGAGAAAAAATAAACGAGGTATATGTCATGAGGTATGTTTTATGACGGCGGGCACGGTACTGATTGTGGCGGCGGAAGTTTTGGGCTGCGCCGTGGCGCTGTACTTGCTGGCGGCGTTTTTAGTATCTTTGCGGCGCCTTCTGCCCTTTCTGGCGATAGCGGCCGCCGTGGGCACGATATTTGTGATAAAATTCGTAAATGCGCACGCCGAAGAAACGGGGACCTTCACCGACCTGCTGTTTCTGCCCATCGCGATGTCCCTGCTCATGCAGCTGTTTTTCCAGGCGGACGGATACATGAATCCCCGCATCCACGAAAACCTTTTCCGGCTCGTGAGCGTGGAGAGAAAATGGGAATCGGTATTCGCGGATGACGACGAATACGTGCTGCACTTCTCGCCTGTGGAGACGGGCGGATTTATCGAAAACACCGTCTTTCAGGGCATTTTGTTTTTCCTGTTCTATTATTTTGTCGTCTTTGCCTATCCCAACAGCACCTGGGGGTACGTCCTTCCCACGTACGTCATCGCCATGTCGGTGGTGGACATACTTGCCGCCTTCGGCCTTATGCTGCCCGATTTCATTTACCGGTGGGTATCGCTTATCGTGATCATCATCTCGGTGGGCATCGTCGGCGTGGTAGGCACCCTGAAAAACAGGACCTCCGCCTGGGAAATCAATGTAAACCGGTCGTTATACGACCGCTGCGCCGAATTTGCCGTGGTGGACACTTCCGTATCTTATCGGGTGACGTTGGAACGCTTTAATCACGACACTTACAGAAGTGAAATCCAATATTATTACATATACGACGCCGACCTGGACGCGGCGGCGACCTATACTCTGGTCGAATCCGCGCCGACCGAGATGACCCGGCAATACAGATCGGTAATCGCCGGCTCCGCCTATTTCGGCGGCGAGCGCGTCATGTTTGAAAACGTGGGCGGCAGCAGCCCCATCTTTCGCTTTGCGCGCTATGCAAACACCGACGACAGCGGAATCATGAAATATACCTATTTCACCCCTTCCGCTCCCCCGGAGGACAGCATTTTCGATTATTTCGCGTTTACCGAGGAAAAATTCTTCGATTTTTACAGCGTGGGCGGCGAAAAAGGAGAAAGCCTGTACGTCCAATATCACAGCGAAGATTATGAGCTCAATTCCCGCGGTTACAGCATCGCCTACACCTTTGCCACGACCGAGGAAAACGACGAAATACCCGTCGCCCTGATTTCGGCCCGATGCTCCATACAATGGGGAAACTCCTTCCAGACGATCACGTATTACCCCATGAACCGGGAGGATACGGAGCTCGGCGCGCTTTTCGACGAGCAGAACCAGATACGCGAATATACCTATAACGTTTCGGACGTATTCAACGCCCTTTCCGGCGGCAAATCCATCCCGGAATACTTCTTCGGCGAAAACGCCGACGAACGCTTTTCAGACGCGCTGCCCGAACTGATAGCAAAAAGCGGCCTTTACAACGTGGCCAACGACGAACCGGATTTTGCGGGCGGCTTCGATTTTAA
Organism: uncultured Clostridia bacterium; assembly: GCA_944347775.1. Taxonomy (GTDB): domain Bacteria; phylum Bacillota; class Clostridia; order Christensenellales; family Christensenellaceae; genus QANA01. The sequence continues at coordinate 1,886 of CALVMT010000143.1, forward strand.
GTACGTTATAGATGACAATTTCGACTTCTATATCTACGATGCGCAGTCCGGGACCACGGCCAGAACGATCCAAATCTATCTGGAAAACAGTCTCGCCCGCTATGAGGAGGCAAAAGCGGCGGATCCGGATTACGACAAACCGCCGTTATACGTTCTCTATCTCTTGTTCTACCTGATACAGACGGACGAAGGGTATATCTCATATGATACTTATTCTTACGGAATGGGAATCATGAAGAGAACTTCCGACTTCAATTATACGGGCGATTCCCACGCCAATCGCATAGAGAACGCCTTCTGCAACATCGACGGCATCGAAACGGCAAGCGTGGACAAAGAAAACCTGGAAATCACCTTTACCGTGTCGTCCATCGGCGGCGTTTTGCCTTCCAGAAATTTCACACTGGAATATACCTTCCGCTACCGGGAAGCGGAAGGCGGCTATGAAGTGTACGAATACGTTTTCCGTTACGAAAATCCGGACATCGGTTCCGGCACGCTGACGCTGTTTGCGGACGAAACTTACGATTTGTCCGTCAACAGAGAGCTGGAAGAAAAATACGGCGACGCTTATCGGCCGTAAACCGCAAATTTCGTATTTTGTGAAAGGAAGGAACCGACGGAAAAGGCGGGTACAATGCCCTCCTTTTTTCGTATGAAATTTTCTGTCGCTTAGGCGGCCGAGGCGGACGGCAATCCTTTCTCACCGTTGTTTTTATTGAGGGAAACGCGGAGATACAAGCAAGACGCGAAGGGCGCGGCTTTCCGACGGGAGTGTACACAGAAGTACATGACCCGAGGAAAACGCAAGCCCGACAATGTTTTGCAAAGTATATCCGCGTTTCGCTCAATAGAGCGAAAACGCCCAAGCGAAAACAATAGAAGAACCTCTGTATTTTCAACTTTATTGTAGGTTTGTCGGAGTTATAAGAGGCATTTTTAATGTCTTTTACAATTTCATCCAGTGTCGGAATACGGTATGGGCAGATATTTTTAAGAATTTTAAGGTCTGGTTTTGTATCAGAAACATTGCTCGGAATGTTGTTTATTAAGGTTATATTTGGTTTTTCAAAAGTGAAATCGAAAAGAAAAGAAGGAGACATAGTTATGCCTCCTTCCTTATGATATAATGTTTTTTGTTGACTTCAATCGTGTCGCCGTTGCGAACGGGTTGACCTTTAGAACAAGCGCGCAGGATAATTTTTTGTTTATCTTCTGGCGCGCGGTCAATATTTCCGTCAAGAAATTTTTCTTCGTTTCCGACTTCAATGATTTTAAAGCCTTTCTGAATAAGGTATGCGGAAAACTGCCAAAGTTTTTCAAATTTACCGTTGCTGTCCAAAATAGCGGAAATGTCTTTTTGCGGGTGGTAAGCCGTGATTCTGAAATAGTTTGTCATTGTTTAATCTCCTTTATTTTATTGCGGTTCAAGCCGCGATTTGTTTTAATATTTTGTTGGCGTAAGGCAGCCAGATTTTATTGACGTAATGCAGAACGTCATCGCTTGGTTTGTGGTCGTGGTCTCCGTAGCATTGCAAAACTTTTTTGTTTTTCAAAGAGTATTCGACGGTTACAAACGGCGTGTCCGGTTCCTGTTTGTTTCGGATAAAGAAGATGAGCGATTCTTCTCTGATAAATCGCTGGTCGTAATTCATCCTTCCAACGCAGTGGTGTAGCATTTCTCCCTCACGGATCAGATCAGCCGGGCTGTGAGCGATAACGCAGATAAAGGCGCTTCGTTTCGAGTGTTGCAAAGCATTGTACTTGTCCGCAATTTCTGCAAATTTTGTATAAAGTTGTTTTCGTTTTTCTTCGTCTTCCATCGCTTTTTTTGTGGCGTATTCATCGATTCGGATATCGTGCCAGCGCTTGAAATTGTGGGGGAAGAGGTTTTTATCTTCATTCATATTTAACCCTAAATCTTGGCAGGCTTTCAGGTAGTCGAGATAAGTGTTCGGGTTGGTTTTTTGTTTTGCCATGTAGTCGAAGAAGCGTTCAAGTTTCTTTCCTTTGAACAGTTCCTTGATGGGAGCAAGAAAGCTGTCGTGAACGAGTCGAAGTTTTGCTTCCTTGTAAGATTGTAACTGTTCAAGCGGTCTGTTCGTCTTATATGCCCTTAAAATTACGTCTTTATAAAAGTGGTTGTTTTGCAGAATCGTTTTGTTTGCAAGTAGCCATTTACAGAACGATTTGTCTTTTCCGCATTGTTTTAATATCATGATGCTTTGCGCGATACGGGTAAAACCGAATTTCATCAGCATTTCGAGTTGCGGATATTTGAGATAAAGCCGAAGGTATTTTAAGATATCTGTACCGCAGTAAATTTGATATGCACTGTATTTGAATTCGGGAAAGTTCTCTAAATATTCTATATTGATAATGGGTGCGAAGGGATCGTAATATTTGTCTCCTGCCCAACACCAACCGCGTTCAAACCAGTTTTTATATTTCTGCAAGCCTTCTTCGTGCCAGCCGACGCGATAGCCCATACCGACAAAACCGCAGTATTCCATATCTTTAACATAGCAAATATCTGAGTTTAACCCGTGAATTGCTACAATTTT
>CALVMT010000144.1 GCA_944347775.1 uncultured Clostridia bacterium
TTATCCACGAGATGGCGCGGCAAAGCGGGCGCAATACGTATCTTCTTGCACGTAAAAACGCAAAGCTATATATGAACGGCGTGTTTTCGACGGAGGTTCACTCCATCACAACGGACGCAGTGCAAAAACTGTACATGGACGGGGCGGACGCAGCCAAGATGAAGGGTAAAAGGATCCTCATTCTGGACGACGTGATATCCACGGGCGAATCGCTGCGCGCTGTCGAGCAGCTCGTAAACGAAGCCGGCGGCATCGTTGTCGGGCGTATGGCGATCTTGGCGGAGGGCGACGCCGCAAATCGCGACGATATCATTTTTCTCGAAAAGCTCCCGCTTTTTGACGGGGACGGAAAGCCTATCGGCTGAAATCGCCGCTCAGCACGGTGAATACTCGCAACGAGGCAATATCGCGACATAGTATATACCGCGATGCGGTGCGATTGCGGCGCATTGTATGTCCCAATATAAGAAAAATATCCCGTACGGCTTGCAAGACAAGCTGTACGGGATATCGTTATATCCGGTTATATCGCGCGGCGGCTGTATGGGCAATCTCGTACGCGCGCAGTTCTGTATATAAAAACGACGGGCAATCTTAAAAAGATCGCCCGTTTTTCCTTTTTCCGCCGGCTGCCGCCGCCAATCGCCCGTCTTGATGCGCTATCAGGTCCTTCTCTCGAACCTCTCGCCGCATTTCGGGCATGTTATCTGTATCTTTCCCTTGCCCTTTGGCACGCGTAGAATATTCTTGCACCCCGGGCATTTGAAAAATTTATGCGTCTTCCTGCTTTTAAACCTCTCTATCCGCGCCTTTATCTTATACCGCAGCGGCCACCAATATCTTAAAAAGATATCATTTTCACGGCGGCGCTTGGCTATATTGCGCGAAAGCATACGGAATATAGCATAAATAAGAAGCGCATAGGAGATAATCGTAAAAAACGACAGCCACGGTATCACCGCGAGCAGCCCAAACAGCACCGCCCCTATAAACAGCGCGATATAAAGCTGGTCAGGTCCATATCTCCCGATCATAAAATTTCTAAGCCAATTTCGTATCATAAAAATTCCCGCCTCCGGAAAACAGTCAAATGATGTCAACCTTTATTTTATCACTTTAATTTTCCGAAAACTCGTAATACATAGATTGTTTACATTCTTTCCGACTCTATGACCATCCGCGTTTTATCAATCCGTGTATATCCCGCCGCCGATGAACTCGCGGATGAGCGAGCTCTCGTTTACCAGCGTCTCGTCTATATCTTCAAACATTTTCATTGCCTCAAGCACGCGGTCCGCCTCAGCCATTTTTTCCATTCCGTCCGGCAAATTCGAAAACAGCGGTATGGCGTATTTTTTAAGCACCGGTATCTCATATCCTAAGGACGAGTTTATCTGTATATCCGCCTTGTCTACGTACGGGTATATATGCTGTTCCTCTCCGCGTAGGACGTTCGCCCACATTTGCAGCGTCACCTCCGCGTCCGCTCCTCTGAATTTACTGTCGCGCACGACGCGGCGGGTGAGCCTTGTCCAGCGCCCGTTGAATATCTCAAGCCCCTGGTATTCTATAGCGGACATCGCGCAGATGTACAGCTTGAACGCCTCAGGATGGCGCGCAGTTATCGCTTCGTTAAAAGCGTGGATACCCTCAAATATTGCGATCTCGTTTTCCCTGAGATGCATCGGCGTAAAGCGGCTCGCGCTTCTCTTCTGCCGCGCGAACATAAAATACGGGATGTGTATCTCCTCGCCGTTCGACAGCTTTGTAAAATGCTCGTTCAACAGGTCCATATCGAGCATTTCCGGAGATTCAAAGTCTATATCTCCCTCCGGAGTGCGCGGCGCGGTTTTCGGATTCATCGTTTTAAAATAGTCGTCCATCGACACGGTGTGAGTGTTTATGCCTCTTTTTTTAAGCTCCTCCTCCACCTTTTTCGCAGTCGTCGTCTTACCGGAGCCGGACGGACCGGACAGCAGCACTATCGGGCTTACATCGCGGTGCTGTTCTATCATATCCGCCGCATGTACTATCCTCTCATGATATCTTTGGTCTTCCTTCTCTACAAATTCTTTCGGCGCATGTACTGCCATGTCGTTTATTTGTTCCAGTAAAAGTTTCATATAGATCCTCCTTCCCGCCGCTCTGGGCGGCATAAACAGAAATGAAATGTATCCCCGTGCGATAAGGGGATTTTTGCCGTCATCGCCGGTCGCCCGTTTAGGGCAAGACGATGGGCAGCCCATGATTTAGCGCGATTTTCCGTACTAAATCCTCCGTTTCACGCTGTCGCGCTGCGTCTGACCCTATTGTGTTGAAACCTCTTACCCACGATACTGCCTTTTGCGTCCTTCTGACTTTTCAAACACGCCGTTTTCAATTTTCGCCTACACGACTTTGCCGCCTGCGCAGGAATTTTCGCATATGTTTACCACGCGCGTCATCTCTGTCCACGGCGCAGTACCTTCTCCTCATAAAATCGGACGATCTCATCCTTGCTTTTTATCGCTTTATCGATATTCCCTATAAATTCCAGCGGATACTTGGCGTTGAACACGCGCTTTATCTCCCCGCTTGCCGG
>CALVMT010000145.1 GCA_944347775.1 uncultured Clostridia bacterium
TCTTCCTGTGCCTGTTTATATTTTTCTTTCGCCTTGTCCAAATGCTCTTTATTCCGGGCTGATATGCTTGTAGCTGTATAGGCCGGGAATGTGCAGGGGGATACTTCGTAAAGGGGATCCACTTCCGTGATTTTTGTCCGGTACATCCCGTCATCGTCCCACCATTCTTCCTGGCGGGCGATTTCAAATCCGAATGAGCATCCATTTACATCCCCGCGGCTTACCCGCGCATAGGCGTTGACGGCCTCTTGGTCCCCCTCATTGATTTCAACGCTTCCCCACAATCCAGTTTCGTCCTCCCGCAGCGTTGCGGTTCCGTTTTCGGTAGAGCCTAAAACAATGTTGCTGTCATGGTTCCACAAAACTTTTGAGTCCTTTCCGGAGGCCAGATAACGGGCGAACGCCCCGCGCTCAATCGTCTCGATCCAGCCGTCAAATACCTGGTAAGGCTCGTTAAATACTGCGAAATATCCTTCAAGGTATCGTTTGCCTCCCGCCTCCCTGGTTGTGGCGTTTTTCATCTTCAGGATCCGATGTTCCACTATTCCTCACCTCCATTCTGTAATTTGCTTTGGTCTGCGATCATCCCTCTCGGGATGTAGTTCTCCAGGATAACTAATTCATCAAGCCCATCCCGTGGTGACATTCCAAGCCAATCTCTGACCTCGTTTGCAGTCATGATTCCCCGGACGTATTGATCATCTGCGATTGCCGCCAGATCCCGTAGCTCATAATTGTATAAACTACGTGGATTGAACCGGAAAAACCATCCGGGCGCATACAGCAGCTTTTTTGTTAATTCCTGCTGGATAATCTGCGCGATCGGCATGATCGTTGCACTGATAAAGTTGTTCCATGCCTCCCGGTTGAAATCCCCTACCCCTAAAACAAAAGGCGGGACTCCTAGGATCGCCGCAACCGTCCGCTTGTCCAGCTGTACCATATCTGATAAGGCCAAATCTGACAGTGAAAGGGGCTTGACCTGCTCCACGGAAAACTGTTCCGCCGGGATCAGCCACGGTTCCCCGGCCCTCCCTGTCTCGATGTATTCCGCTAATAACCTGCGGCGGCCCTCCGGGCTGGAATATTCATCCGTCATGGAATCCACCTTTACGATGATGGATGGTTTCCATTTCGATTCCATGAATCCCTTTTCCGTTGTGGCTGCCTGCTTTAGGTTTTCCGCCACATCGGAGAGCGTTACTTTATAGCCTTCCCCTTTCCACGGGTATGTGCTATCTGGATTTAAAACAAAATGCAGCACCTCATCCGGATCGTAGGTTGTCCCGCCTAAAATCACTTGGTAATCCCAGTAACTTGTATAAACAAAACTGGTGATCCCCGGCGGCTGCGGCCTTAAATCTTCCAGGTATCCCCGCCGGAATACCGGCAGCACCACCGCGTTCCCTTCGCCTTCCAGGTACATAGTTTTCACAATCCACTGAATGAATGTGGCCCGCGTCATATTCTTACAAGGCTCAATGTCAATTTTGCGGCTCAGTTCGTTTTTTACCCGTACATCCCCGCCGTCCTGGTTCTCCATGAGGTACAGCGTCATGGATCCGATCAGTTTTGCGATCCGGTCAACCGCCGACATGATTTCCGGGTTCTGTGACAGGCTGGTATATCCTTCACACGTCAATGTATCATAGGCTTCCGGGCTGCACAGCCAGGAGACTACATCCCGCTCCCTCTTCGTTCCTTTTTTTACCTTAGGCTCTGCCCTGGTCTTTTTCTTTTCTTTGCTCATGATTCTTCACCCCACCAGTTTTTTCCTTTCTGGCTCCTTTCCAGGTTCTCAAGATACCGGACGCACGCAAACACAGATGCGTCAAATAGGTCTATCCTTAATTCCGGCTGGATTTTGTCGTATTGGATCATGTCATCCGTTTTCTCAACGGCGCTTACATTCTGCACGCAGTATTCAAATGCTTCTGAGTGCAAATAAAAAAGAGTACCATCTTTAGCACTCTTTTCAATGTATCGGAATCCCTCTGATTTTTTATAATAATATTGCGGCTGATCAACGACTTTGAAGTGGGCTTTCTTCATGCCGATAAAGTATTCCCGGCAAAATTTCCGGTCATGTCCTACCTGTGCGATCTTAAAACCCATCTCACGCATTTTGATAAACCAGTTGATCACATCCGCATGGTTTACTGTCGGACTGTTGCACATCGTCAGCCATCCATCATCCGCCCAGCCAAACAGCGGGATGTTATCTTCTTCTGCTTTCAGGTGCGCTGTCACAACCGGGAAAAATGCGTGGGTTATGATAATATCCACCCCGTTATAATTCCCAAACAGCGCCGCCGCTGTCAGGTCATGGAGCTTTGACAGGTCAGCGCCCCCATACCATTTGACCGGCAGCTTCGCCAGCTGCCGCAGCGTCCAGTCATAATTACCATCGCTCCGTCTAAATTCGTCAATATCAAAATAAGCTTTCAGCGAATTTGTATAGACGTTCAGGGACTTCGCAAAAAAGTCTTTCCTCTGCTGCGGATCGTTCTGGGCTTGGAGGGAATCATTTAAAATCTCTTCCGGCCTGATGGAAACTCCATAGGCCGGGTTGGCCATTTCGTGGACTTTCGGATCCGTGTAATCTACAGATCCATCCTTGATCCCTTCCGGTGCGCAGCACATAAAAATAAAATACTGCTCATCCTTCACTGTGCCGTTGAGCACCTTGCGGCAGTATTTCAGCCTCTGCCCCAGGAATAATTGTTCGTTGTCCCCTGCAGTGCTGATCCCGATGATCAGTTTGTTTGTGTAAGCCTTCATGGCCTCTTTAAAAAGATTGTACTGCTTCGGGACCTTAAACGCATGGATCTCATCCGCAATCGCAATATTGCAGTTTAATGAGTCCTGTGCATCCGGGTTCGCAGCAAGTGCCCGGATAAAGAAGGATCCCTCATCGTTCCCGTCTGCATCAACAAATTGTGTCTCTATGCTGTGCTCATTGTTGTTGTCAATAATCTTTATGGTTCCGCCATCTTTGATGTTCTCTCCCATTCGGTTGATATTGTACTTTAAAAAATTAAAGCTCTCTAACGACTGCATGAGCCCCGCAGATGCGATGTAGGTTTTCGCCCCGCTCTTCCGGTAGAGCAAGGACAGGGCCCATGCCAGGGCCGCCGCGAAACTGGTCTTGATGTTTTTTCGCGGTATAAAAATAAGGGCTTCATGAAATCTTACGATTTCTGTTCCCCTTAATTTAAAACCTACCAGATTGTAAATGATGAATTTGTGAAACGGCTCTAAAAGGAATGGCGTCCCCCTTAGCGGCGTTCCGTCCAGCTTCTCTCCTTGCTGGTGGCACATGGTTTTCTCGATGATCTGGATGCAGAACTCCGGATCCCTGGTATCCATCCAGTAATCCGGATTTTCAAGATCCCGAAAAAACCGGGCAACCGCCTCTTGCAGTTCCTCCCCGGCAATTTTTCTTCCGTCCCTTATGCTTTCGGCGTACTCTAAAACTACGGGCCAGTTTTTACCGCTCAATTTCTGCAAGCGCGGCCGCCAGTCCTTTCCTCTTTGTTTCCTTCTTGGCCCCTTCCCCGGTGATCTTTTTGTAGCTGGATGGAGTCAATCCAAGTTCCCGCCAGTACGCCAGGGCGGTCTTGTTCAATTCGTCCCACATCCCCAGTAGCGGGTTCTTTGTCATGTTTGTGGATCCGCCTTTGTTGGTGTACTCGATCACTGACTTCCCGCCGGATGCCTTAAACTCCTTAAATGTTTTGTCCCGCTGCTCCAGGATTGCCGCCAGGGATTCAACCACACTGTTATAGCTCTCTTCGTAGAGTTTTAGGGACAAAAGCTGATCTAATATTAATTTTTTGTACTTCGATTTTGTCATTTTGTCCCCCTTTCATTAAAATTTAATTCAGAGTTGGAAATGCTTACCACAGCCATTAGAGAAGGTCAAGGAGATTTGGGGCTTGACCGGGGGGGATCATTTTCCTCTGCCTGCGGCGCGAAATGTGCTTCGATCCTGCAATTTGTGATCGAAACAAATAATTTCCCGCCTTCCGCCGGAAAGATTGCTGGTGTGAAGTCCTCCTGGCTGATCCCATCCGCCTTCCCAGGCTGGTCCATGATCTTTTTGCTGGCTACTATAAGCTGGTTGATGAGATCTATATATCTATCATCTGCAATCCCTTTATAAATGATCGCGTCTTTAATCTCTTTTAGACCATTGATGATCTGTGCCATGTTTACCTGTTCCATGCCTGCTCTCCTACTCCGTGTATCCTAATTTGTCCTGCTCTTCCTTTTCTGGGATTGGTTCTAGGATAATTAACCCGTCTTTTTCGATTGGTTTATACCAGTGTTCTCCGTCATAAAATAGTCCGTTGGCCTCAGTGAATTTCATTCTTTTTTCGCCTCCAATTTATGCCCGGCACCGTCTTTCTCATTAACCGTTCCCCTTCAGCCGTCAGCTTGCCGGTTGCGCGGTTTTCCAGCTTATTATGCGTTCCCTGGCTGACGCTGATCAGGTTCCAGTCCTCCCAGGCATATTCCGGATATTCGTCCGCCGGGTAAATGTGATGTACGGTTGTTGCTTCCTCTGCCCGCCCATACTGTGCGGCAATCACATCGCGGTATCCGTCCAGCCTCAATATTTTCAGCCGCTTCTTTTTCCATTTTGAACTCCCGTAATCCATCTGCTTACCCCACGAAAAAAGGCCTGCTGTATTTTTGCAGACCTTTGATGCTATAAGTATAGCACACTTGACACGGTAAAAGAGGCCATCTTTTAAATTTCGCCCAACTTTTTTCCCACTTCCCGGATAAAATTCGCTACGATCCGGCGCATTTGCCTTTCGCGGTAGCTGGTACAGCGCTCCATATCGAAATAACTCATCTTTGTGTATCGATAGGACCAGAAACGCGCCGTAATGACTTTCTGATGCTCCGGCAGCATGGCATCAAATGATTCCTCAATTGCCTTGATTTCTGTTTCCAGGCGTTTTAGCCTTGGATGGTCCGCAATCTTGACCGCCATTTTTTCCGTCTGGCTTTCCTCTGCCGCTCCGCCTCCAGGCCCTGGCTCTTCCGTGCGGTTGTGCAGGATCTCTTCGATGATGTTTTGATATTCCAGCTTGCTTTCCGGATAACGCCTGACCTTGATTTCAATGATCCGCCATGCTTCCCTTGGGATTTTCCCCATATTATTCCTCCTATCCGCACACGAATTTCCGGTGTGCTTCTTTTGCTTTGTTTCGGTTATAGTTTCCGTAATTATCTTTTGTTGTGTTCAGGTTCGCGTGTCCCACCAGATCAGCTACCAGGGTGAGCGGTACATCCTTTTCTAATAGCTCTGTGACAAATTGCCGTCTCCATTTATGCGGGTTGATTGCTACACCTCTCAGGCGCGGATCCATGTCCCGGATTGATACAAGTATACTTCTTACTCCGCATGCCGTTAGGCGTTTGTATGGTTTCCGGTCCCCTACGAATAATGCCGGGCTGTCATCCGTCCGGCTGTCCAGGTATTCTTTGAGGTGGACTGCTGCATCCCCGGAAAAATATACCGGCCTTTCTTTCCGTCCTTTTCCGTAGACAATGCATTGTCTGCCGTAAAAATCTACATCCTCCCGATCCAGGGCAATCATTTCAGATATTCGTACTCCTGTCCGGTGGAGGAAGTCTACGATTGCGATGCTGCGGATCCCATGCCGCTTCGCCGCGTCCTTGATCATGGTTACTTGCTCATCAGAAAACGTCTCTTTTACTTTGTGCTCCACTTTGCTGTCCTTGATCCGCATCATAGGGTTTTTGTCGATATACTCTTCTTCTGT
>CALVMT010000146.1 GCA_944347775.1 uncultured Clostridia bacterium
CAAAAATCAGTGCCGAAGATGTTGTTGCCCAAAAGGCCGTATTCTCTGGCCTGACCAATCGCGATCTGAAGCCGCTTTACCGCGATGGGGTACTCGGCACGGACGTAGATGTAACCCTGGTTTGCGCCGATGGCATAAGCGGCAATCGCCATAGCCTCCAGTACGACATGGGGGTCGCCTTCCAAAACGGAACGGTCCATAAATGCGCCGGGGTCGCCTTCGTCGGCGTTACAGGCAACGTATTTCTGGTCGCCGTCCACGACAAAGCTCCATTTCAAGCCGGTGGGGAATCCGCCGCCGCCTCTTCCGCGAAGGCCGGAGTCCTTGATTACGTCGATGACCTCTTTGGGGGTCATTTCGGTCAGCACTTTTCCAAGCGCCATATAACCGTCAACAGCGATGTACTCGTCGATGACTTCGGGATTGATAACGCCGCAGTTACGCAGAGCGATCCGCTGCTGTTTGGCGTAGAAGTTGGTGTCATTTAAGGACTTGACCTGATCTTCTGCCACCGTCTCGGTGTAAAGAAGGCGTTTGACGATCCGTCCTTTTAAAAGATGCTCTTCGACGATCTCGGGAATGTCTTCCACCTTGACTTCGGAATAGAAGCATCCTTCCGGATAAACGATCATAATAGGGCCAAGGGCGCAAAGGCCGAAGCATCCGGTCTTGACGACCTTGACCTCGGAATCCAGTCCTTTGTCCTTCAGCTCGCTTTCCAGTTTATCAATAATCTGCTGGCTGCCGGAAGAGGTACATCCGGTACCGCCGCAGACCAGTACGTGTGCACGATACATGAAATGTCCTCCTTATTATAAATTACCGATGGTGTACTCGGTGACGACATTGCCGTTGACCAGGTGATCCGCTACAATCTGGGGAACCTTTTCCGGCGTCATTTTAATGTAGGTCGTTTTGGTTCCGTCGCTTTCAAATACTTCGACGACAGGCTCGTATTGGCAGATACCGATGCAGCCGGTCTGGGTCACGGTGACATTGGTAAGGTTCCGTTTGGCGACTTCTTCGGTAAAGGCGGCCAAAACCGGACGGGCGCCGGCGGCGATCCCGCAGGTAGCCATGCCAACAACGACGCGGATATTGCCTTCATTTCCTTCCCGCATCGTCACAGAGCTTCTTACTCGGTCGCGAATCGCTTTTAATTCTTCTAAGCTTTTCATGGATGAGTCACTCCTTTATGGTTGATCGTTGAGACCTTTTTCACCTTCTGTCAGCTGTTCTTTGATGTAAAGGAGAACTTCGGGCGTATTCAGCGGAACGTCCTCCAATACTTCCTTGAGCGCTCTGGTATCCAAAGTGAAGGTATTGTGGTCTCGGGTGTAAGTATACAAAAAATCCAGGTGAGGGTTGACCGAGATCAACGACAGCATCGTCGCCGGCATATCCCCCAGGGGAAGCATATCAATGTGGTCAGTATGGTAAAAAGCTTCTGTTCGGGTCCCTTTGCCGACTGTGGAGGCGATGGAAAAGCTTCCGCCGGTAGCCTCCGCTGACATTTTAAAAAAGGGAACGCCAAGTCCCACCTTTCTTGTGGTTCGGGTGGTAAAAAAAGGATCCATTACCTTTTCGATTTGTTCTTTGGTCATACCACAGCCGTCATCTTCAATGGAAATTCGCAAGGTATGCGCAAATGTGTCCTCTTCGATGGTAATTTTGATCAGAGACGCATCCGCCCGGACAGAGTTTTCCGCAATGTCCAGAACGTTTAAAGACAGCTCCTGCATAACATTACCGGTATTTTGCCAAAATGCCGGGAACGTCGTCGGGAACGATCTTTCCGTAAACGTCGTCGTTGACCGTCATAACCGGCGCCAAGCCGCAGGCACCGATGCAGCGGCAGGCCTCTAAAGAAAACCGTCCGTCCGCGGTGCACTGACCGCCTTCGATCCCAAGCTCTTTTTGCAGCCGGTCAAAAACGTCGCCGGACCCTTTGACGTAGCAGGCAGTTCCCAGACATACCGAGACTTTGTACTGTCCCTTGGGATAAAGAGAAAATTGTGTGTAGAACGTAACGACACCGTATACTTCCTCCAGCGGAATGTCCAGCTCATTGGAAATGATCCTCTGGACTTCGATGGGAAGGAAGCCATAAATGTCCTGCGCCTTTTGGAGAATGGGCATCAACGCGCCGGACATATCTTTGTGGGCGGCGATCACGTCGAGAAGCTGCTTCTCCTGCTCCGGTGTGCCCTGAAACGACACGCCGGTGTTTTTGGTAGACATAAAAATACCCTCCTTGCAAAAAATCCATGTACCCTTTCATGAAACCGTTAAAAACAGACAAAAACGATTTCCATATCGATCCGTCCACGGCAAAAGCCGAAAAACGGACAGAATACACCGCCTAGAATTATAGCATTTCTTACGAAAAATTTCTATTCGTTTTATCCAACATTACTGAGATAAAATTTTATGCGTTTTATACAAAACAAAGTTTGCTTCCCAAAGACTATTGAAAAAGTACACGAAATGCGATAAAATTGAAAGGGATTATTGTAGAATCTGCAATTTCCTTTTTGCATTTTATTATGGAAGAAAAAAGAAAAAGGAGTACCGGTATGACTGTTCGCGACGTAATTCGAATTTTAGATGCCAAAGTCATTTGCGGCGATGAATCTTTGTTTGATGTGGAAGTTTCCGACGCCTGCGGGTCGGACATGATGAGCGATGTTTTGGCCTTTGTAAAGAACCAGGCGGTTTTGCTCACCGGACTGGTCAACGTTCAGGTCATTCGTACCGCGGACATGATGGATATGGTCTGCATCGTATTTGTGCGGGGAAAGATGCCTGATGAGGATATGATCGCCGTTGCCAAGCGGAAGGATATGGTACTGTTGGCTACCCCTCATAGAATGTATACCGCCTGCGGCCTTTTATGGCAGAACGGATTGAAGGGGGAGCATAAAGACGCATGAGTATGTTGAATTTGACTTATGAGGTGGACGGAGACGATTTCACCAGAGCCGGAGAGGCGTCTTCCGCGGTAAAAAAACGGCTGAGAAGCCTTGGAATCCCGCCGGAGGCCATCCGAAAGGTGGCGATCGCCCTTTACGAGGGAGAGATCAATATGGTGATCCATGCCAACGGCGGCACCATTGACGTAGCGGTGGATCCGGATAAGATCACAATGACATTAAAGGATACCGGAAAAGGAATCGCGGATATTAAAAAAGCCATGCAGGAAGGCTATTCCACCGCTCCCGACGAAGTTCGAAACCTCGGCTTCGGCGCCGGTATGGGACTGCCCAATATGAAAAAATACTCCGACCATATGGAGATCGACAGCACGGTAGGCGTCGGCACTACCGTATATATGGAGGTTTATTTATAAGCCGAAGGGAGAGGATAAGTGTGCAAAATTTTTTCCATGCGGTGACGTTGGATGAAGATAAATGTATGGGCTGCACCAACTGCATCAAACGGTGCCCCACCGCGGCGATCCGCGTTCGGGATAAAAAGGCACGGATCAATGCCAGCCGCTGTATCGACTGTGGCGAATGTATCCGGGTCTGCCCCCATCATGCCAAACAGGCTACCTGTGACGGACTGGATGTGCTCAACCGGTACGAGTATACGGTGGCTCTTCCTGCACCTTCGTTTATGGCACAGTTTAATAATCTGGAGGATGTGGATATTGTATTGAATGCGTTGATCCGCTTTGGGTTCAACGATGTGTTCGAGGTGGCGAAGGCGGCGGAGCTGGTAAGCGCCGCGACCCGTATTCTTATGAAGCAAAACGGCCCTCCCGAGCGCCCGGTGATCAGTTCCGCATGCCCCGCGGTGGTTCGGCTGATCCGGGTGCGGTTTCCCAATTTGATCCCGCAGATCCTGCCGCTTCACGCGCCGGTGGAAGTCGCGGCGAAGATGGCCAGAGAAAAAGCGATGGAGGAGACAGGGCTGCCCTCGGAAAAGATCGGGATCGTGTTTATTTCTCCCTGTCCCGCCAAAGTGACAGCGGTTAAAATGCCTTTGACCATCGAAAAAAGCAATATTGACGCCGTCGTAGCGGTCAAGGAGATCTATCCTAAGATCTTTCCTTTAATGAAAGAGGTCGTCAGCGAGGAGCCGGTGGTTTCCTCTGAGATCGGACGGATCGGACTGTCATGGGGAAGCAGCGGGGGAGAGTCCTCCGGATTGCTTCGGGACAATTATCTCGCTGCCGACGGGATCGAAAACGTGATCCGGGTGCTGGAAGATTTGGAAGACGAAAAGTTTCAAGGGGTGGATTTTGTCGAATTGAACGCCTGCAACGGCGGATGCGTAGGCGGCGTTTTGAATGTGGAAAATCCTTACGTTGCGAAAACCAAGCTTTCGCGGATCCGAAAACAGCTCCCTGTGAGCTTTAATCATCTGGATACGCTGGATCCGTCTATGCTTTGGGATTCTCCCTTGGAGTATGTTCCCGCTTTACAGCTGGACGATAACTTTATGGTAGCGCTCCAGAAAATGAATGAGATCGAAAAGATCGTGTCCCAGTTAGAGGGTTTGGACTGCGGTTCATGCGGTGCGCCTTCATGTCGGGCGCTGGCGGAGGATATTGTGATGGGGACGGCGACCATCGACGATTGTATTTTCCAGCTTCGGAAAAAATACGCCGAACGGGCAGAAAAAGGGAAGGAGAAAACGAAATGACCCCTGTGGAGTTTGCCAATCGATACGGACTTGAGGTTTTGTCAACAGGTGAAGGAGAGACCCGGCAGATCAAGGGAATCTATTGCTGCGACCTGCTGAGCTTAGTGATGGGCCGGGCGAAGGAGGACGACGCTTTCTTTACTGTAATGGCCAATGTGAACGCCATTGCAGTCGGTGTGCTCGCCGATGTGGCATGTGTGGTTTTATGCGAAGGGATCCGTCCCGATGATCTCGCGCTCCAGCGGGCGCAGGAGCAGGATGTCACCCTTTTGCTCTCGAAAAAGGACAGCTTTCAGACGGCGCTGGATCTGTGGAAGGAACTGCAGGCGCAAGGTTAGAATGTGGAGGAAAGAATGACCGTCTCCTATGATCTACATATCCATTCCTGTCTCTCGCCATGCGGGGAGATGGAGATGACACCCAATAATATGATCGGTATGGCGGCGGTGCTGGAGCTGCCGGTGATCGCGGTAAGCGACCACAATACCACCAAAAACCTGCCTGCCTGTGCCGAGGTGGCGAAGGAAGCGGGTATTCTTTTGGTGCCCGGTATGGAGATCACGACGGCAGAGGAAGTCCACGTGCTGTCCCTCTTTCCGGACGTAAAGGCTGCTTTGGAGGCGGGGGATGAAGTTTATTCTCACCTTCCCAACATCCAAAACCGTCCGGATATTTTCGGAGAGCAAATCATTATGGATGGAAAGGATCGACCTGTAGGGAGTTTAGATAAGCTTTTGATCAACGCTACCGATCTTTCCATCGAGAAGGTATTCGATCTGGTCTTCCGGTACGGTGGGATCCCTATTCCCGCTCATATCGATAAATCCTCTAACTCCATCCTCTCCAACCTTGGTTTTATCCCGCCGGAATTGAATGTCCGGCTGGTGGAGGTTTCCCGTCCGCCTTTTGCACCGGCGGATATCTATCGGGTCATTTCCGATTCCGATGCGCATGCTTTGGAGACGATGGCCAACCATTCGGCTTGTACGCTGGAAATTGAGACGCTGACGGTAGAAGGGGTTTTATCCGCTTTGCGGTGAGCGGGTCAATTTTTTTCAAAAACCGGTTGACAACTCTCCGGGGATGTGGTAGAATAATCGGTGTTCCGGATGGGAATTTGCGCCACTAGCTCAGCTGGATAGAGTGTTTGACTACGAATCAAAAGGTCACAGGTTCGAGTCCTGTGTGGCGCGCCAAGCCCCCGTAAGCGAAAGCTTACGGGGGCTTTTCTGCTTCAGCGGTTCAAAAACCAGACGGCGAAATTGAGGTATGCGGCAAAGAGACACCAGTAAAGGTAAGGGATCTGGAGCTTTCCCGCCAGCGGATCCACTGCTAAAAAGGCGCGGATCATCAATAAAATGAGTACGATCAGCAAGATCAGCCAGAGAAAAGCGGAAAGATAAGCCCCCGCGCCGAAAAACCAGGCGCCCCAGAACAGGTTGAACAAAAGCTGAAGCCCAAATAACAGCAAAGGACCGGTGCGGGCGGGAGTGCCCTTGTTCCAGATTCTCGCGGCGCCGATCCCCATAAGGACGTATAATATGGTCCAAACGACGGGGAACAACCAATTCGGCGGGGAA
>CALVMT010000147.1 GCA_944347775.1 uncultured Clostridia bacterium
GTCATCGCATGCCATGCGTGCTGCCGCATTTTCGTCCGCCTCCTTTCTCCATTTTTGCCAAGTCGCCTCAAGCTCTGTGACACAGTCCTGGAAAACATAGTCCATGGACTCAGTCACCTCGGAAAAATCTGAGATCAGAACAAGCCCTTTGGGATTTTCATATAAACTCAGTGCACCCAAAAATGCTGCCCCGATCGACATCGCCACCCAAGGTGGACCATCGTCTAGGACCCCGCAGACCAGGTGTTGCAGGTCGCTGATCGTTTCCTTAGGATTGTCAGCTGACTCGATCTCGCTGAGAAACATCCGGCACAAATCCACCATAATCGCCTCCTTTAATCCTTTTTGTCAAATTGTTAAAAACCTCTGTTGATCCGTTGGCTAAAGTAGCCGGGACAAAGTATGACCCGTCAGCATGCGCCCAAATCGCAGTAAGTACCTGGACCATCCAAGCCAATGCCGTCCCCGTGTCGCATCGCTCACAGGTCAGCAAGACTGTATCGGCCAACATCGAGGGGCCGCTGATTGTGTCCAGTGCCAGCAGGTGCGCCGCCATATGATAACCGCCATATCTGTCCATATGTTTCTCCTCCATTCAGAAAAATAAGAAGCCGTGATCAGACACAATCCGATCACGGCTTCTTTAAATATAATTATACCATACTCTCATTGAAAATACAATACTTCCATGATATACTAAGCACGAAATAACTGTTGTTTAGAGGGTGGGGAATATGCCTAATCATGTTGGCGACAGGGTTTATATTTACACTAGAGTTTCGACTTCGCTTCAAGTGGACGGCTATAGCTTAGAAGCGCAAACTGAGAGACTCCGGAGATTTGCTAACTACGAAGGAATGACAGTTGTAAAAGAGTACTCTGATGAGGGCTATTCTGGGAAAAACATATCTGGGCGACCACAATTCCAGCAAATGATGGATGCTATTATTGCGGGGACAGACAATGTATCGTATGTGTTGGTCTTTAAATTGTCTCGATTCGGCCGAAATGCAGCGGATGTTCTATCTTCCCTACAACTCATGCAGGACTATGGTGTGAACTTGATCTGTGTAGAGGACGGCATTGATAGCTCCAAAGACAGTGGTAAGTTAGTGATTTCTGTTATCTCTGCGGTAGCGGAGATTGAGAGAGAAAATATCCTTGTGCAAACGATGGCTGGACGCCGTCAGAAAGCCATGAATGGAGGCTGGAATGGCGGATTTGCTCCCTATGGATACGAACTTATTGAGGGTAAACTTGTGATTGCAGAGGATGAGGCAGAGATTATCCGATCAATTTTTGGCAAGTTTGTACATACGAGCATGGGGGCTAACGGTGTGGCCGCATGGCTTAACGATCAGGGCTATCATGAGAAAGTGCGTCAAGATGGCGGATTAGATGTATTTACTGCACACTTTGTTAAGCAAGTGCTGGACAATCCCGTATATATGGGAAAAATTGCATACGGGCGGCGTAAAAATGAGAAGATTTCGGGAAAACGCAACGAATATCATATCGTTAAACAAGATAACTACTCTCTCTACGATGGAATACACGATGCTATTATCTCGGAGGAACTGTGGCAACAAGCCCATGAAAAACGTGTGGATACTGGGGTAAAAGCCGACAAAAAGGAAAAAGAGCACGAATATATTCTATCAGGATTGTTAAAATGCCCTGGTTGCGGTGCTCCTATGTATGGTATCCCCAGCCGAAGCAAAAAACGCAAAGATGGCACGTCATATCCGCCCTATTACAGCTATATATGCCGTACTATGATCAGTGAGACTGGGCAGCGATGCCCGTGGCACCGACAAGTCAGCGCAAAGAGAATAGATACAGCAGTCAGAGATATCATTACATCACTCGTTGCTGCCCCTGAATTCGAAGCGGAGATTAAATCTTTGATTGGGGAGCAACTTGATCTTTCTGCGCTCCAACGAGAACTTGAGGTCGCCCAAAAGCAGTTACATCAGGCAAACCGAACTCAGCGGAAACTTGAACAACAGATGAATGCATTGGACATAGAGGATCAGCTGTTCGAGCGCAAGTATGAAAGTATGGACAGGCGGCTGACGGAAGTGTTCATCCGACAAGAGGAACTTGAGCAGAATATTTCTGCTGTTCGGTCCCGCATCCAGAATGTCGAGCAGGAAAAGTTGTCCCGAGACTCGGTATATAAGTATTTATTAACTTTCAACCGCCTCTATGATAGAATGACTGACAGGGAGAAGAAAGACTTTATGCAGTCGTTCATCAAAAGCATAGAAATCTTCCCAGAGAAACAACCCAATGGACAGCAGATTAAAACGATTCATTTTCGCTTCCCAGTTGCATATGGGCAAACCTTAACAGATGAAATTTCCCTACCTATTGAGAATCACGTTGAGACCGTTCTGCTTTTGCAGAGACTATGACAGAAAGGGTGTGGCGCGGATGCGAGGCAAAACGATTCGGCAATTTTTGATAGATGGGGCTCCGGAAGGCAGATGTTTTATCGAACTGTCCAATTGGACCGGAAAAGCCTATCGAATACCGCGTACCTATGTACAGAAGTGCGCTGACCGGCAGGAACTAATGGGTGCAGGCGTATATTTCCTGTTCGGTATAGATGATGATACCGAAGAACGGCAAGTGTATATTGGAGAATCGGAACATGTTCTGCTCCGGATCCAGCAGCATATTGCGACACAGGATTTTTGGACGGAATGTGTGCTCTTTATCAGCAAAGACGAGACGCTTAACAAAGCGCGGATCAAATATTTAGAAAACCATTTATATTGGCTGGCCAAGAAGAGCAAGCGCTATAAAGTCTTAAACATCACCGTGCCGACGGAATCTTCCCTGTCTGAAATGGATCGGGCGGAGATGGATGAATTTATGGACCACATGCAGCTGCTCCTGGGGGTTTTGGGGTACAAGGTTTTAGAGCCGATAGAACGGATTATGACAGAGAATCAGGATATCATT
>CALVMT010000148.1 GCA_944347775.1 uncultured Clostridia bacterium
CGGTAAAAACATGAAGAAAGAGAGGTCGCTTTCGAGGAGACAAGCCCATTTCTGATGTCAGCGCCTGATGCAAAGGGTGGATATGGGCTATCACCAATTTACAGGGTCAAACCGTGGGGAGGTACGATTCATCATCCTCCTCTCCACGGCTTGGCTTTTCCCTTATGATGCTGCCTCATTATGGGTGTCACAAGGGCACCTAAAAACTGAATATTTAACGTGTTCTTGTGCGCTCAGCATGAGGAGAGTGTGTCAGAAGACTACTAATTTCTGACGGTATACCCGTCTGTAAGGAGTAATGACATATGAAACCTTTGGAATTCCTCGTGCTGGTGCTGATAAGCACTGCCATCATCCGTATCCGGGCAATCTACGAGAAGGCCGGAGAGAAGAAACTCCCAATCCCGTTTGACTGTTCAATCGAGGATTACCCCAAGCTGGAACCCCAGCTCAGGGCCTTGAACGAGCAGGGGTACGGCATCTTCTTCGGCGTCAACGGCTGCGTCAGGGACGATGAGGCTGTTGCCATAAACGCCCAGTTCGTTGAAAGTGATAGCCTAAGTCTGGAGGAACAGGCGGAGAACCTGCGCCGTTTCCCATTGAAACCGTCAGTTGTGGTTAGGACCCGGAAGAGTCTACACGCATATTGGTTGCTTTATGAGGGTGGCGATGTTTCACTTTTTCGCCCGATCCAGAAAGCTCTGCGCAAGAATTTCTCAGGGGACCCAGCCCTTGTCAACGAAAGCCGCTATATGCGTCTGCCGGGTTTCTATCATCAGAAGCAGGACCCTGTCATGGTGGAGGTGGTGGAATACAACCCGGATTGCCGCTATACGCAGCAGGAGTTGATAGACTGTCTGGAATCTCTGGGGGTTAAGGTGGAGCTTGAACCATCTAAAACTGCCCAAGGAATCAGCGAGGACAGGCTTTATGTGCCGAAAAGCATTGCCCCCGGGCTTCAAAGCGAGGAGCATCTGCAAATGATGCTGGAAAACTGCGAGTTCTTTGCCTATTGCAAAGAGAACTGTGCCACCCTCCCGGAGCCTCTGTGGAGATCTGAACTCAGTAATCTCATCCGTTTTACAGGCGGGGAAGATGCTGCCCACGAGTTATCCAAAGGCTACCCCGGATATTCCTTTACCGAAACGCAGGGAAAGATCGAGGAGATTAAGAACTACGGATTCGGTCCTATCCGATGCGACACTCTTCGGGAATATGGCTTCGACTGTCCTGAGCACTGCGGCTGTGCGGCTCCCGCCGCCTTGCCTTGGCTGCTGGACGACGAAACCTGGGAATCCCGCTGTCAGGAGCCCTGGTATTACCAGAACGAGAAGGGGAAGCTTAGCCTAAACACCAACCTTCTTGTGGAAGCGGTAAAGCCGCTTTTTCCGGCGCTTTACCACGGCAACGCCTGGTATCTGTACAGCGGCGGCGTTTATCGACCAAGGACGGAAGACTATGTCAAGGACCTGGTGGGAGGAATGCTGCATCAGGGGTTGCGGAATACCCGGGACATCAATGAAGTTACCGAGCTGTGGCGGCTGAGCGTGTCGGTTGCCGATGATCGGGAGCTGAACAACTCGGAGGAGTACATCAACATTCGCACGGGTATTTACGAAGTAAAGACAGGTAAGCTGCTTACCCCGACCCCTCATTTTAAAAGCACCATCCAGCTTCCTGTGGACTGGTATCCGGAACGTATGCCGGAAGCAAAGTGCCCCCGGTTTCTGGAGTTCCTGTCCAAATCGCTTCGCCCGGAGGATATTCCTGTCGTTCAGGAAATGCTGGGGTACTGCTGTACAACCAGTATCAAGGGAGAAATGGCCTTTATCCTGTATGGCCCTGGCCGTTCGGGAAAAAGCAGCCTGCTCAGGGTAGCCGAGGGCCTTTGGGGGAGAGATCATTGTGTATCCATTCCTGTCCAGGCCCTCGCCGACCGCTTCAAGCCTGCACAGCTTCAGGGGCGGCTCGTCAATCTGATGACGGAACTCCCGTCACGGCCTATCGAAGACAGCTCAACATTCAAAGCGTTGGTGTCGGGAGAGCCGCTCCTGGTAGAAAACAAGGGCCAGAAGCCGTATCAGCTTCACAGTTTCGCCAAGATGGTTTGGTCGGCGAATAGCCTGCCCCGTAACCTGAGCGACCGGGGAGCAGCCGCCAGCGGGTTCCTGCGCCGGCTTCTCATCATTGAGATGCCGTACACGGTACCGGTCGACCAGGTGAACCCAAACCTGGTTTCGGAACTGTTGGAAGAAAAAACCGGAATCTTTCTGTGGGCGATGGAAGGCCTCCGCCGCCTGATCGGGAGAGGCTGGCAGTTCAAGCCCAGCGCCAACAGCCTCCGGCTTCTGAATGAGTATCAGAAGGAAAGCGACAATGTGCTGCTGTTCCTGGATGAATGCGTGGAGGCGGAGCCTTCCGGAAAAGTAGAGGTCACCCAACTGTACAAGCATTACCAGGACTGGTGCCAAATCGCTGGATACCGGGACGTAGTGGCTATGCGGCGGTTCAATAAGACGGTTGCAGATATGCCCTGCCATCCGATGAAAGGGCAACACCCTGTTACCCGCCGGGCAATCTGGCAAGGGATTCGGTACTTCCCGCCGGAAACGCCGCACACCCTTGAAGAAGAGGTGTCGCTGCCAATATCCGGGGACGACAGCATTCTCGGTTTTTAGTTAGCAGGTAACGAAGGGGACGAAGGCAAAATCCTATTCTTTTCTCTTATTTCTTTTCTTTTACTCATTCAGAGACAAGCAAAATAGGAAAAAGCCTTCGTTTCCTTCGCCCCCCTGCATATCCAATATTCTGACGGAGGTATTATACCATGAAAAACGAAGATTTGTACATCACTTTGGAAGAAGCAGCCGACAGGCTGCTCATGCGGCCAACGACCGTCCAGAAGATTTTCAACGCAGGACATATAGGCGGCAAAATCGTAGGCGGCCGCCTCCTGCTGAATGAGCGGAATGTCGACGAACTGGCACGGGCGCTGAACGGTTATGGCCCGCTCGTATTTTGAAGGGAGAGGGACGCCTGTGTTGGATCAATATCC
>CALVMT010000149.1 GCA_944347775.1 uncultured Clostridia bacterium
CCATGATGGGAATTGCACTTGAGAAATGGCACGCCTTGGAACATCATTACCCGAGTAGAATGGCAATGATTGAAGCGCATGGTTACGACCCAAAGCAACTTTCACATCTTCTTCGTATCCGCTATTTTCTTGATAAATATATCGAGGGGTATTCCTATCTGACGTGTATGATTCCTGACAATAAAACACGCGATATGTTGATTAAAGTGAAATCTCCCACGAATCCACTTTATACTCTTGAAGAAGCTAGAGAAATTGGCCAAGAAACTATCGACCATATCAAAAAGGTAGTAGAAGATTTCTGTAAAGAAAATCCTGAACAAGAGGATAGAGAAATGCGGGAACTGCTTGATGATGTGACGTATGAGATTATGCGAATTGCGGTTAAGGAGGAATTAGATGAAGGTGATGTATCGTGATTAAGCATTGGCTTATCACAGGCGATACCCATGGAAGAGTCGTTAATAGAATTCTATAGATAGATAAAGAAAAATATCCGCCCGAAGAAACAGCACTTATTATCTTGGGTGATGCAGGCGTGAACTTTTACCTTAATAAGACAGATAGCAAGAATAAGAAATATATAAATAGCCATCACTATTATATTTATTGTGTGCGTGGAAATCATGAAGCGCGTCCAGTAGATATCCATAATATGAGACTTAAATATGATGAACAAGTTTCTGGATATGTTTATATGGAAAATAACTTTCCTTATATACGATACTTTGTAGATGGTATGGATTATATAATAGATGGTAAGAAAGTTCTTGTCATAGGCGGCGCGTATAGTGTAGATAAATATTATAGACTTGCGCACTTTCATGAAGATGCTAAATGGACCGGGTGGTTTGAGAATGAACAGTTGAGTCCCATAGAGCGTGACCTTATCGAGAAATTTGTCGAAGGAGAGAGCTATGATATAGTTTTAACCCATACTTGTCCGCGTTCATGGCAACCTACGGAGCTCTTCATAGCTGAACTTCCGCAAGAATCGGTAGATAGTTCAATGGAAGATTGGCTCGAAGAGCTGAAAGATAAGTTTCTATGGAACACTTGGTATTATGGTCATTATCATGCTGATATCCTTTACCATTCTCGACATGCGATTATGTTATATGAACAAATAATTCCCTTGCAAACAATAGGAGAAGTGATACAATGACAATATTACAAACTACTACCATGTTTTCCCCAGCGCCATTGCTAATGCTTGCAGCACTTATTTGCCTTATCGTTGCCTTTGCTATAACGGTTTCAGACACAGATTCTGATATTGCTGGATGGATAGTAATAATAAGCGTTATAGTAGGCTTAATACTCGGAGTATTATCTTTCATTATGGCTAAAGAAACAACTCGTTATCAAGTTCTGCTAGATGATACCTATCCTATATCTGAGTTATATGAAAACTACGAGATAGTGGAACAAGAGGGAATAACATATTGGATTGAGGAGAAAGCTAGTGAAGATTAAAGTTGCGTTAATAAGTCTGATACTTGTGCTGCTTAGTGCTTGCGGGAACCCAGATACTTCGCAGCCTGCATCTTCCTCTGATGCGCTTCAGGGCTCCACTCCCGCAGATTTAGAGGTAGTAGAATGGCAGGAGTAACAATTCTGCAAACTTTAACACCTATTGCTGAAGTTACAGTTCTCATATTTGTAGGTTGTTGCGTAGTAATTCTCATAAATATAATTCTTGCTATAATATGCTATAGTGAGAGATGGACTATACGCGGAATAGTATTTACTATTATTGCTGTTATAGGAATAATAACAGCAATACTTGATCTATCCTGCCCCATGTACAATAAAACGCAATATCAAATCATTATAGATGATAGTGTCTCTATGACAGAGTTTATTCAAAGATATAACGTAATTGAGCAAGAGGGCATTACCTATTGGGTTACAGAGAAATAAGGAGAGCTTAATCGCTCTCCTTTTCTTTTTTAATAAAATATGATATAATAAATATATAAAGATAAAAGGAGGTAAATTCTTGGAAAATTATACTATGGATAAGACTGAACGATCCCAATTAATTACTTGTCAAATTTGCGGTAGGTCAATTCTGGAAAAAGAAGCTATAATTGAAGTTAATGAAGACGATGTTAAGTTAATTTGCTTCAATTGTAGTAGTTTAAATGGAACTTGTTATAGATGCCGATATGCGCTTAAATGCGAATTCGACGATGCTATTGATACTTTACCTCACTTTGTCTGTGCTCAAAACAACAAAGGGCATGTTATTATAACGTCAGATATTCCAAATCCTGAACGTATAGAAAAATATTGCAAAGTTTGTCGCTGCTGGGATGACGAGTATGGCTGTTTTAAGCAAGGTAATAGAAACTCTATACCTACCTGCCGCAACTATATTGAAAGAGAATAAAAAATATGATATAATACTTATATACGATAAAGAAAGGAAGATATTGCAATATGAACTTCTACATCTGTATTGGTGCGCAAGTAAAAGATGGCAATGGATTCGAAGGTAAAGTTATAGGCGTCGATAGAAAAAATAGAATCGCGATTGTCCGTGAAGCACAATGTTACAGGACAAAGAAATTTTCAGAGCTCAATGTAATATCTTACGGAAAAGAGGAAAAATAATGCCCGGTACACGTCCAAAGTATAATAAACAGCAAACCGCTATTATGGAAGGAGAAATTTTATATATTATTTCTCATTCTTCAGAAGCCATAACTATTGATGAAATGCGAGCTCAATCTTTCACTTTGGCGAATGTATCTACACAAAAAATAGCCAGAATACTCACCAAATTAATAGATATGGGAATGGTTATAAAGGCAAAAAGCAAGAGTAAAAATAAGATGGTTTATAAGTCTTTGGCGACCTTTATAGAGGAAAGTAATGATTAAAAAGATAGCGCTTGTGGTCATAGTGCTAGCTGGCAGCTGGCTAGCACTCGGCCTTATATTGACCGCGGGAATGGCTATCGTAGGAACTTCTATCTCTCTTGCGGAGATTACTGGGGCATGGTTTTTGTTCCATATGGGAATGTTTATGAGTCATGGGTTAGTTAAATATATAAGGAAGTAAAGATATGGATATAGATAATTTTAAAGGTTGCTTTGGAGATTGGCAAACTTTTTGGCAAGACGCAGACTTAAATTATTATAATATTGAAGTAGAGCTTAATGGAGATAAAAGTAATATCTATCCTCATCTCTATCGCATTATAGGATGGACACAGATTCCTAAAGATATACTTCTCCATGTTATAGATATGAGTAATTATGCAGATGAATGGCTAGCCATAAAGGCCAGTGGTATCCAGTTTATTCGACTAAGCGCTATAAAAAAGATGACTATTTATCCTAGCGACCAAGATTTTGATTAAAGAGGTGAATGACTATGTATTATGCGCTAGTTACTAAGCTTTAGAACGTAAGAAAAGATGAAAATAGTAATAACCTCTATCTTGCCGCGTGTTTCTTTGAAGGCGTGATAGTTGGTCCCAATTCATTTACCGGACAAGAAGTATTGTACCTACCGACAGATGGCAAGATAGAGAGATGGTTCGGGGATGAACTCAAGCTCTTCCGCAAGAACCTAGATGGAACTCCGCAGGGTGGCTACGTGGATGGCAACGCACACGTCAAAGCAATAAAACTCCGCGGAAATCAATCTTCTGGCATAGTTGTTCCTATTGATAGAATATATGAAATCTGGGGTAATCAGGGATGGCAAGACGGAGATAAGGTAACTCAGATAAATGGTAAGGAGTTCTGTTCTAAGTATATACCCCGCACTAAGAGGTCTCCGAATCTAACTCCTAAGAGTTCTTATAAGGGTCGTAAGGCAGAAGGAATTATATATCCTGAATTCTCTATGCACACTGATACCGAACAGCTCGCATATAATCTCGATAAATTCCACCCGGGCGACCAAATATCAATAACCCTAAAACTCCACGGCACTAGTCAACGCAGCATGAGAACTTACGCTGAGCTGCCACGAGGCTTCTTCCGCAAGCTCTTTAAGATGAAGCCAAAAGTTAAGCCTGCTTATGTGCTTGGTACTCGTCGTTGTGTAGTAACTGAGAATCATGAGGGATTCTATGGCAACGACCAATTTCGAATACCTCACCACAAGGCTTTAGAGCCATACATCAAGGACGCACAGGAAGTGTACTATGAAGTCGTGGGGTATTACGGCGAGGGGTCTGAGCAGACTATCATGCCGTCCTGCGATAACAAGAAGATAAATGATAAGAACTTCATTAAGGAGTTTGGTCCGCGCACCGTCTTCTCTTATGGATGTCAGCCGGGAGAAAGCAAGATGTTTGTTTATCGCATAACTTCCCAGAACGGTGAGAAAGAGTGGACTCCTAATGAAATAAAATCTTGGTGCGATGAGCGTGGCTTTAACTATGTTCCTATTGTTGATACCTTCGAGTTTACTACTACAGAAGATTTGCTTGATAGAATCAACAAGTATTTTGAAGATTTGCGCGATCCTATAGGCAAGACTCACATAAAGGAAGGCGTCGTAGTTCGTATTGTTAATCGGCGTACATTCACGGCTTATAAATCAAAAGATTATGAATTCAAGGTACTAGAAGGCTTGGTGAAAGATTCCGAAAGCATGCCTGATATGGAAGAGATGGAGGAAATTCGTGGAGAGCAATTATAAGATATGCACTAACTGCGGGAGTCTCGCTGTGTGGAATTCTTACTTTCAAAAATATGTCTGCTCAGTATAGAATAAGGAGAAAAAATGATAGTAGCAATTTTTAAATACCCAAATCGTGGAACAGAATATGATTAGGCCTTAGTGAAGCAATATCACCTTCGTTTAGAACAAGAGTATGAAATAGAAAGAATAGAAATGGGTCAAGGTCGCACGGATATTTATCTAAAAAGTATGAAAGTCGCCTTTAATTCTGTTCATTTTACGTTTAAAGAAGATGAACAAAAATTAAATATATACACAGATAAGCGATTTAATACATATATCTAAAATAAGAGAGGCAAGATAAAATGTTAATTATCTTACTGTTGTTTATAGCTCTAATAGCTTTTATCACAATCTTCATTCATTGCGTATATAAGGAGTTCTCGTGTATATACGTTCTACTAGGTATTATTTCTTTAACTCTGTCAATTGTGAGTGGTATATGTCTTCTAGTATTAAGCTATTCGGCTATTGCAGAAAACGTTGAAGCTAATGGCATTTTGGCAAGTAAACAGAGCGAATATTATTCGCTGGTTTATCAAATAGAGAACGACTTTTACAACAACGATAATGATATAGGAAAGAAAGCATTATATGACCAGATTCAAGATTGGAATTGCGAGGTCTCAAAAGGCCAGAATTTAATGGATAACATCTGGATTGGATGTCTTTATCCAAATAAAATATATGAAAATTTACAATTGATTGATTTAAGCTCTTCTTAAAAGGAAGAGCTTTATTTATATATAAAAATATGATATAATTTATTTATAAAAGGATGAAAAGCAAGATTAATTAAAAACATGAATAAGGCGCAACTACAGAGAATAACTCAGATTATAAATTTTTAAATTCAAGGAGAACAACCAAATGGGTACCACTTATTACATTGTGCGTTGGAACACCCGCGCACCAATTCTGAGCGCGGAGGAAACGGAGAGATTGGAGGCCCAGCCATAATGACGCTGGTAGTGATTTTAGCAATAGCGCTAATATCTCTTGGAACTTACTATAACCTGTATGAAAATGAGGTTTCTTCTCTTGCCTACTAGTGTTGGGGTTTCTTTGTTGGAGTAATATCAATTATATTGTTTATGAGAGTTATATCTCCCTTTACTTTTTTATTATTATATGGTATTATAAAAGAAAAAAAGGATTTTGATATATGGAAATAACAGTACAAGAGTTAGCTGAGCTTATAAAAGAATGTAGCAAAAGCGAAAAGACTAAAACTTCTACTCGTTCAAGTAATTGTAACCTTTGCGGTACTATGC
>CALVMT010000150.1 GCA_944347775.1 uncultured Clostridia bacterium
GGTGCCGTGGGAGATGACCACATAGTTGCCGTACGAACTGCTGTAGGCCGAGGTGATCACCGTGCCCGCCTTGGCCGCCAGCACCTCGCTGTTGTAGTACACACGGCCGATATCGATGCCCTTGTGGTTGGTGCTGCCGATGCCGCCGGGGGAGGCCCGACCGCCCACGGGGGAGGTGATATACTTGCTGGTGGTCACCGGCCAGATGTAGCCGCCGTAGGTGGCGGGGCCCAGCTGAGCCGCCAGCTCCTGTTCCTTTTTCTTGATCTCCTCCTGAATCCGCTCGTACTCCGCCTCTTTCTCCGCCAGCAGCGCCTGGGCGGCGGCCTCATCCTCCTTGATGGAGTTCAGCAGGGCGGTAGCCTCCGCCCGCTGCTTGTCCAGTTCGGCCTTGCGGTCCTCCAGCTGGCTCTTCTGCTCCTCCTGCTCCGCCTTCTGGCTCTCCAGGTCCGCCTGCTTGGCGGCGATCTCCGCCTGGGTCTTCTTCAGGGCGTCGATGACTCCCTGGTCGTAGTCCATGATCTCCTGAATATCCGACAGCCGGCTCAGCAGGTCGGTAAAGTCCTCCGCCTTGAAAAGCACGGACCAGTAGGACACAGTGCCGTTCTCCTCCATCGCCCGGACCCTCTTGCAGAAGCGCTCATACTGCACCGCCTCACGCTCCTGGGCATCGGCCAGCTCCGCCTCCGTCTGGGCAATGAGGGTATTGTAGTCCGCGATGATGGATTCGATGGTGGAGATCTCACTGGCCAGCGCATCGCTCTGCTGATCCAACAGGGTCTTTTTGGCCAGGGCGTTTTCCTTATCATTGGCCAGGGCGTCGATCTGGGCCTGAAGCTGGTCCTTCTCACTGCTGTAGCCCTCGGCGTCCTCCTTCAGGGCGTCGATCTCCGCCTGGGTCACCGCCCGGGCGGCCGGCGCCATGGCCTCCAGCTGAAGAGAGCCCAGCATAAACAGGGCAATCAGCAAGATTTTTGCTCCGTGGATCAAATGCTTCTTCATCTCTACTCCTTTCGCCGAGATCTCTCCCCTGTCAAACCTTCAGGAACTGGCGGATCGCCGACAAACTGCCTCCCACACCGATCACCAGTCCGGCGATCAGGAAGACCAGCGCCACCATAAACCACATGGAGCTGAAGGGCACCACCTGGATCAGGGAGATCGTATCAGACCCCAGGATCCCCCTGGTGATGGCCCCGTAGAGCCCCCACTGGAGGAAAAAGGCGATCAGCGCCGAGAGAAGCCCCATCAGGAACCCCTCGTACACAAAGGGCCAGCGGATAAAGCCGTTGCTGGCGCCCACCATCTTCATGATGGCGATCTCATCCCGGCGGTCAAAGGTGGTCAGCTTGATGGTGTTGGCGATGATGAAGATGGACACCAGCAGGAGGATGGCCACCAGGGAGAGGCACACCACTCCGGCGATGTTCCGCATGGTGATAAACCCGTTGGACACCTCTTCATAGGCGTTGACCCTGGCAATTCCGTCCACCAGCAGCACATCGCCCACTGTCTCCGCCATTTTGCTGATATCCACCAGACGGATGGCGTAGCGGTGGCGGAAGATCTCGCTGTCCAGGTCCTGGTAAAGGGCCTCGTCCTCATATTTGGCCGCGAAGGTCTCCATGGCCTCCTCCCGGGTGATGAACTCCACGGAGGCCACATTGTCGATCCGCTCCAGCTTTGTCCCCAGGGCCTTTGCCTGCGCGATGGTCAGGGTCTCGTCTACAAAGGCCAGGATCTCGTTGGTATCCTCCAGCTCCTTCAGGTTGGCGTCCGCATTCACCGCCACCAGGGTGAAGGTGCCCATGATCAGCAGACAGGCCACGGTGATCCCGATGGCGGCAAAGGACATGAATCCGTGGGTGAACATATTCTTTGCCCCTTCGGACATGAAATACCCAATATCGTGATGATCTCTTTTACGCATGAATCTTTACCTCATAGCGGCCCACGCCGTCGCTGATGACCCGGCCGGACTCCAGCATGACCACCCGCTTGCCGAAGCGGTTGACCAGGTCCCGCTCGTGGGTCACCACCAGCACGGTGGTGCCCAGTTCATTGATCCGGCCCAGCAGGGTCATGATCTCATAGGAGCGGGCCGGATCCAGATTGCCGGTGGGCTCATCGGCAATAATGGTGGAGGGGTTGTTCAGCAGCGCCCGGGCGATGGCCACCCGCTGCTGCTCGCCGCCGCTTAGCTCGTCTGGGAGGCGGCTCTGCTTGTTCTCCAGCCCCACCAGCTTCAGCACATAGGGGATCCGCTTGCGGATCTCCTTGGGGGAGGCCCCCACCGCCCGCATGGCAAACACCATGTTGTCAAACACACTCTTGTTGGCAATCAGCCGGAAATCCTGAAAGATCACCCCCACCGTCCGCCGGAGGTAGGGGATCTGCCACTCGGAGATATTGGACAGGCTGAACCCATTGACCATCACCCGCCCCGCCGTGGGCGCCACCTCGCCGGTGAGCAGCTTGATCACCGTGGACTTGCCGGAGCCGGAGGGCCCCACCATAAACGCAAACTCCCCATCCTTCAGCTCCAGGTTCAGTCCGTTGAGCGCCCGGATTCCGTTGGGGTACTCCTTCACTACATCGATCAATCGTATCATGTTATCCCTTTATTCCTCATTCATTATGCCAACCTCCCTGCCGGTCCTCCCGCAGGGTAAACACCGCATACCATTTTTTATTCTATATAAAATCTCCCTGCCCGTCAAGAGAAAAGCGCCGATTCCCCGAAGAAAAAATCGGATTATGTAAATTTGCCCCGAAGGGCAAAAGGGCGCCCGCCGTGCCGGGCACGGCGGGCGCTTGCTCTCTCTTTTCGGCGGACAGCCGCCTTCAGCTGCCCTCTTTTCTTCCCGATCAGGCGTCGATGCCCCGGCTGGTGAGGTACTTCTTCACCATCAGGGCCACCTTGAAGGTGATGGCGTCGTCGAACTCCCGCAGGTCCAGGCCGGTGAGCTTCTTGATCTTCTCCAGTCGATAGACCAGGGTGTTTCGGTGGACGAAGAGCTTCCGGGCGGTCTCCGACACATTCAGGTTGTTTTCAAAGAACTTGTGGATGGTGAACAGGGTCTCCTGGTCCAGGGCGTCGATGGGGTTCTTCTTGAACACCTCCTGGAGGAACATCTCGCACAGGGTGGTGGGCAGCTGGTAGATCAGCCGGCCGATGCCCAGGTTCTCGTAGTTGATGATGAACTTCTCCGTGTCGAAGACCTTGCCCACCTCAATGGCGATCTGGGCCTCCTTGTAGCTCTTGGCCAGCTCCCGCAGGTGGTAGGCGA
>CALVMT010000151.1 GCA_944347775.1 uncultured Clostridia bacterium
ATCGGAATTGCAGGAATACGGAAAACATTGCTCTAACTTCCCTAAGACCAATTACGGGACGAAAGCCAAAACTTTTTGACGGTGCCGTTAAAGGGACTCCTGCACGAATTCACTTTTGCGAGAATCAGGAGGACGAAAAAGATAAAATCGATTCAACGATTAATGAGCTGAGCAATGAAGGATTTAAAGACATTGTTATACTGACATGGAAAACGGAGACATCCAGTATTTTGAGCAGTTATATTAAGAACGGTAAGTACAGAAATAAATATCAGTTTACAACCTGCAGGAAGTTTAAAGGATTAGAGGCCGATGTTGTCATTTTAGTCGATGTCGAAAAGGAAACATTTGATGCACAAAATGTCTTGCTATATTATGTAGGTACATCTCGTGCGCGTATTCGCCTGGAAATAATGGCCACATTGAGCGATGATGATTGTCGCGAGGTTCTTAGCGAATCACTTCATTATAGCGGGAAAATTCGCCGCGCAAAAAAGGATCTTGCAAGCGCACTTAATGCAATAGGAAGTATAAACAGTTAGTTTATTGATCATAAAGTCGAGAAGAGAAATATCTCAAAGAGTGCAGGAATAGCTGGCGGTCGGGAAAACAATCAGCAGGAGGATACCTTGATGAAAGAAAATGAATATGGTTCTGAAAATCTCCGCAAAGAACTGCTGGATGATGTGTATGCAGGTGCTTTTGCCGGAGGCATACCAGCGATGCTACTGGAAGAGGATGAAATCCAAAATGCGGATGATGACGAGTTGGAGATGATTGCAAAGCGACATGGATGGAAATGATGATTAGGTTGTGAATTATGAGTGTGATATGGAGGGTTTTACTCGGTCCTCTCACTGCTCTGAAATCTTTTGTATTAGTTCTAAACTGGGCTTATTTAAAGAATAATGGATTCTTCCGTAAAAATTTGATTTGTAAGTAAAGATTGAATTCGGGTAGCCAGCATGGATCGATGTCCGTCAACGCCACGACGTAAAGCACGGTTTAAGGCAACCTGTGACCCGATTAGAATGCATTTTGCCTTTGCACGGGTCACACCAGTATAGAGGAGGTTACGAATCAGAAGATTGCCCATCGTCTCATGAATCGGGATGATTACGATGGGATATTCGTTCCCTTGCGATTTGTGGACCGTCAACGCATATGCCAGTTTAATATTGGAAATGTCATCAAGCTTATGACGGACAACTCGTTCTCCGTATTTAACGGTCACCGATTTGTGCCCAACCGATTTAACTGTACCAGCCATGCCATTGTACAGTTTTTTAGTATAGTCATTTTTGCAATAGATGACGCGATCTCCCGGATAAAATGCAGTACGTCCTTGATCGTCTATATCACCATTACGAAGGGAATCTCTCAACAAATAATTGAGTTCCTCAGCAATCTCTTTTGTAGGCGATAAAATCTGAATTTTTGATTCCGGAATACCGTATACATGCAAGAGATCATCAAATGCAGAAATGGCCGTGGATTTTATCTCGGATATATCATCTGCTGGCAAGAAGCACATATCACCGGACAAAGATGATAAAGATGATGACATTGTCAGATGAGAAAAGCAAGTACGATCTTGCTGGTAATTTGCAATCTGCCTTGCAAAGAGGTTAATGCCGCTGTTTTCAGTTTGACGATACACGGTCGTCAAACGTACGGTTGCAACTTTATGGGAGGCGATTAGCTCTTGCAACAAGTTTCCGCTTCCGATGCAAGGAAGTTGATTGCAGTCCCCGACCAGGATCATACGGGCAGTATGAGATACCTTATCGGCTAATGCGGCAAAGAGTTCCATACTGACCATAGATGTTTCGTCAATAACCAGGTAGTCGCAGTTAATTTTGCGCCGCAATATCAGAGCGTTGATCGTGGAGGCAGGCATTTTGGTAGCCTCTGATAAGCGAACAGCCGCCTTTCCTGTCGGAGCACAAAGGACGACCTTTTTATGACTTTTGGCGAGTATAGAACAAATTGCTCCGAGAACTGCAGTTTTACCCGTTCCGGGGCCTCCGGTAACGATAGACATAGGCTCCGAAATAGCCATATGTACGGCATTCTTTTGATCAGAAGAAAGTGTGAGCTTATTATTTACTTCATACTCTGCAATACGGGTAATTTCTGCCTGAGCGGATAAAGCGCCTCCTTTTGGCGTCTTGATCATAGAGATGACAGCGGCATTTACATTGGTTTCCAATTTGTAACTTTGAGGTAAGTAGATGTTTGCAGTACCTGAATCCATGTCGTTGACACGAATTACGCTTTTGTGCCGTATCAGATTAGCTAAAGCTGCGGCGATATCATGACGGTTTAGAGATAAATTACGACGAATGGGAGCAGCATGCTGGTGTAGAAAAGTGTCGACCTGATTCGCTAGAGAATTTTCCGGAATATACAGGTTGCCTAACCGCGTATACGAATCCAGCAAGCAGGCGATAACGGCAGCTTCTGTACGGCGCAATGCTGTATCAGCAGAAAGGGCATTTACAAGCACGTCATTTTCTTCGAAGGACAACAGCCTGGTAATGGCCGGGAGATACTTATCCAGGCCTGTAATGTCCAAATCGCCTATTTCAAAAAGCCGCTCAGAAGATAAGTTTGGAATCTGCTGTTTCAATGTTTCAATAATAGTACCATTTTTGCAGTTGACGGCATTCTGATGCGCTGTATCCACGCTGATATCAGAGTCCGATTGACTTGGAACGGGGGCCCCTTCCTTGGGGGCGAAATATAAACCATATATAGGGGGATTTTTGAGGATTTTGTCACAATGTGCAGAAATGTGCCGATATACGGTTCGTGTGCTGCAATGCATTTGATTTGCGATTTCGGCGACAGAGACACCAGCATCGTATAACGCCTGCATACGGGATGAACGGGAGACACATTGATTTCTGTAAACGCTAATATAAAAGTGAGCCACTTGGCTGGTTTTCGCTCATGAATAATTGAGCCACCCAAAGAAGTCCTCTATAATAGTCGCAGACTATGTAGGGGGCGAATAAAGGTGGTTATCACAGT
>CALVMT010000152.1 GCA_944347775.1 uncultured Clostridia bacterium
CCACACGGAGACCATAACGACGCAAACCATGACCAGATAACTTCTCGAACTGAGCCATTGCGATTCCGGCAGTCCGAACATACCCAATATTCCGTTAAAAACGCCGCTGTCGACATCAAACATCCACCGCCATACATACGCCGTAGCGATGCTGCCCGTGATGCAGGGCAGGTAAAAGATGATACGCATCGCCTTCGAACCGAACAGTTCGGAATTGCCCAAAACCGCAGCCAGAAGGGATACGATGATAATGGACGGAACATACATCGCCGCATAGATGAGGATGTTCAGGAACGACTTCATGACCAAAAAGATAAGATGGCTGAACTGATGAACTTCTTACCAATTATCGGGGAAACTGGAAATGGGATGAAACCATTTAAGGTTGATACGATGTTGGCTAAAATCAAGCGGGTTTATGCTGAAAAAGCAGTGCGGACCGGCTTTGATGATGATTCGTTATACAGTGATGAATTATTAATGCTCAAAGATGTCGACTTAAAGGCATTTAATAACCTTAAGGCGATTGTTGGTACTACAAAGGCTGAGAAGAAGCCATTAAAGGTCGAAGTTAACAACCAGGGACTGACTGATGAAGAGTATAACGATGCCTTAACAGGACAAAAGCGGAAAAAGAAAGAACGGACACCAGAGCAACAGGCTGCGATGGATAAGATGAAGCAGCTAAAAAAGCAACGGAAGACAATGATCTCAATTCTACGCTCGATCTCAATTCGGATTCCGATGATGATTTACGGGATGGACGTTGAATTGGGTGAGGATGTTAACATCAACAAGTTTATCAATAAGGTTGATGACCAGTCCTGGAAAGAATTCATGCCCAAGGGTGTTACCAAAGAACTCTTTAAGGAATTCTCTAAGTATTATGATCAAGATGTCTTCATTGAAGCCGGGCGGATTATCCGTAATCGGGTCAAGTCATTAGACCAAAGTGATCCGATTGAGCGGACCCGGCAACTAGCCATGATTTTTGGGACTTTTAGAAATCCAGATAAGGAAACCGTTTTGACTCCATGGCGGGTAGTTAATATGCACCTTGGCAAGACAATTGGCGGTTTCTCGTTCTTTGATGATGGCTTTAATAACACCACGGTTGATGGAGTTGATGCTAGTCATTGGATCCATACGAATTACACTTCACAAGTCTTTAAACGGGATTCACATATCTTAGAAATTAATTCGAAGACTGGTCTCTATCCACTATATGCGGCAATGTCCTTGTATTGGCAAGAGTACCAGAAGCAAAAGCAGGCTACGGCCGATAATGTTTCTTTTGACAATAAGTTGATGATTTGGCAGCAGATTCTACGGGAAAACATCTTCTGTGTTGCTAAAACGCCGATGGCTAAGGCGATTGCGACTCGGACTTTAACTGGTTACCGGGACTTTGATACGAATATTGAATTCGTGGATAACATTGTTGAAGATGCCAAGCAAGATGTTCAGGCGGAGGCCAATAAGATTAAGGAGGTATTTGGTAATTTGAAATTTGATGTAGTAATTGGGAATCCTCCTTATCAAGATGAATCTCATGGTGATCAAGCTAATTATTCTGCACCTATATACAATGAGTTCATGGACTTATCTTATAAATTATCCAGTCTTGTTACTCTGATAACGCCAGGTAGGTTTCTTTTTAGTGCTGGTAGTACTCCTAAGGATTGGACAAATAAGATCTTAAATGATAAGCATTTTAAAGTTATTTCATATGAACAAGTTAGTTCAAAAGTTTTTTTTTTTTTTGATATTAAGGGCGGAATTGCAATTAGTTTAAGGGATGCAAATAGAGATTTCCAATCAGTTGCTGAAAAATATGCACCTGCCGGAATTTATATTGCCTATGACCAACTATTTAATATCATGAAAAAGGTAGCTTCAAAAGACTTCAAAAGTTTTAGTGACATTATCTATGGTAGAAATATATATAGATTTACGGATACAATGCATCAAGAGAACCCTGATGCAAAAAGTAAATTAAGTAAAGGTCACGCATATGATCTTTCATCTAACATATTCAAGAGATTACCTAATTTATTCTTAGATAATAAACCTGAAAATGAAAAGAATGAATATCTAGGTATCGTTGGAAGAGATAAAAATCAACGAGTAGTTAGATATATCAAGCGAAAATATATAAAGCCGGTTGAAAATCTTGATAAGTATAAAGTCTTTGTTCCTAAGGCAAATGGTACCGGAGCGTTAGGTGAAGTATTAAGTACACCCCTAATCGGGGAACCCCTAATCGGGTCCACTGAAACATTTATTAGTATTGGAGCCTTTTCTACAAAATCTGAAGCTGAGAACACAATGCGTTATGTGAAGACAAAGTTTGCTAGGGCAATGCTTGGTATTCTTAAAATTACTCAAGATAATACTGCTAAAACTTGGCGATTAGTTCCTATGCAAGACTTTACCTCTAATTCTGATATTGACTGGTCACAATCCATTGCTAACATTGACCAGCAACTATACAGAAAATATAGCTTATCTAATGATGAGATTAACTTCATTGAAAAGAAAGTGCAGGCAATGGAATAATGGAAAAGACATTTTATGATTTAGCTAGAAAAGATCAGGAAGCATATTTAATGTTACCCATTATTCGTGAATTAAAACGATTAGGTGGCCAAGGTACAACTAAGGAAGTTAAAAGATCTGTAGTTGCTAATGACGAATACATTCCGGAAGACGCATTAACTAAGACAGTTACCTCAAGGAAAGGTAATTCCTATCATCCGTTTGCCTATCCGTTTAACTTTGCTGTGACTAATTTGGTGATGGCAAGCTACTTGGAACGTCCTAAACCGGGACAGATTGTATTGACAGATAAGGGGCGTTCTTTTCAAGGTAGCTCAAAAGAACTGACGACTAATGTCTATAAGTTATCTCTACCAATATGGGCTGAGCGTTCTAAAAGAAATGCCCAAAAGCATAGTGTGATTAAAGATAATGAGGATAATACCAGCACCAGTAAATCTGAAGAATGGCGAACTGAACTGTTAGATGCCTTAATAGCACTTAAACCGTCCAAGTTCGAGTTATTCTGCCGTGCGTTAGTTAAAAAGATGCATGTCGATATTGATGAAGTAATTGGCGTTAAACTCAGTGGTGATGGAGGTATTGATGGTTATGGTTACATGACTACGGATGACTTCAGAACAACCCGAGTAGCTATTCAGGCTAAGAGATGGGAAACTGATAACTTGGTATCATCCCCGGAAATTGATAAGTTTCGTGGAGCAATGGATAAATATCGGGCTGAATATGGTATCTTCATTACCACTTCATCATTTACACGAGATGCAATCAGGGCTTCTAGGCTTGGCACAAGGGTTGTTACTCTGATTGATGGAGATCATTTAGTTGATTTAGTAGCGAAGTACCAGCTTTACGTAACACCAGTAACGACATATGAGTTAGGTGACTTCTTTACTAATGATGATTAAGGAGTACGACATGAACGATAATCTAATTAAGTCTCCTGACCGGGTGAAAGATCATGGAGAAGTTTTTACCCCCAAACGGATTGTTAATTTGATGCTCGACCAACCGGAAATTCAGGCTAAGATTAACGACTTAACAGCAACCTTCTTTGAACCATCAGCGGGTGAAGGAGCCTTTCTAGTTGAATTGCTGAAAAGAAAGTTGAAAGTTGCGCGGGATAAGAGCACTTCAGCCAGTACATTTAATACAAAAAGCCTTTTAGCGTTATCAACCCTGTATGGAATTGAATTGCTAGAAGACAATGTAGAAATGTTAGTGATGAATATGATCACCACTTTTAATCTAGAGTATAGTCACATTATTACTACGGATTTCCGTGCTAAAGTAAATCGACATGTTCTTGATAGTGCAAAAGTGATTATCCAAGCCAATATGGTTCAGGGGAATACTTTGGAAAAAGTCTCTGCGGACGGTTCGCCAATTATTTTTAGTGAATGGAAACCGGAAGCTGGTAATAATGTTCAAAGAACAGAGTATACTTTTGAGGCCATTATTGATCAAAGTGGCCCTACTGGTACCGTTCAAGGAGCTACAGAAGAGATGGATTTATTTGCGGATACTGGGTATTTTGATGATTCTAAGAAAGAAGAGTCGAAAATGAAACAGTATGCTCTTTGTAGCTGGGCTAGTATTTATAAGCAGAAGATTGCATAGACACAGGTCCGTTAAAGTTAGCTTATTAAAATATAATACCTCCACAACATAAATAGAGCTGTGGAGGTATTTTTATAGGTCAAACATATTCCTTAACTTGGAATCAATAATATGATGAGCTGTTTTATTTGCAAATAATTTAATGACTTCTGCTTTGTCATATTCATAGTTAAGATAATTCTTTAACTTTTCACGCATTATAGCGTATTTGATATTACTATTTCTAAGCTTATTTACTTTGTCTTCATATTCGTTGAATCGACTTCTAGCATATGCTTCAACATTATCATATTGCCTGGTAATACTCTTATCAATTGCACGAACATCGTCATCCGTTAGCTTCACTTCAAAGGCATCACTATTACCCTGGATAGCATTTGGCAAGTTTTTTCGGATATATTTAATTACTGGTTCTTTAGAAGAAATCATACCATCTAAGCTTGCCATTTCTTTCTTTAAATGGATACCCTTGCGTGTTTTGTAATGATTTAATAACTCATCATGCAACTCAAGATTTACGTAGCTTTCGACACTGTTTACGTTTATCTTCGAATTACTAAAAATATCACTGGGTTTAACTTTAATTAACTCAAATTTTTGGGGGTTAGCCTTTGCAAAATCTTTCGCTTTCTTAATAAGTGTTTTTGGATTAATGTCTGTATTTGGTGCAGAAACATGTCCATCCGCCTGATGCCCTTGGATCTCGTAAGTCGTTCTGGTAATACTATAATACAGCGGAGGGAGAGCATCTTTAGGGTCATTTTTTTCGATCAGTCCCCATGATTCTTCTATATAAGGTAAGTTATTTTTTTCTGCTTTTCTAGATGGATTCATTAACCTAACTGTTTTGATCAGTTTCACCATATCAGTACTACCGATAACGTCTATTTTATTCTTTGAAGCGGTGTGTTCATCATCCGGAGTAGGTGCATGGTAATTAATTATTAGCTTAATTTGAGACCTATCTAGAGTTAACCAATTGATGTTGCTAGTCTTCATAATTTTCTTAAGCTTAGTAGGTGGAATACTGTTAGCTTGATTAGCTTCTGTTTGAGTATTAATAATCCTTAATACTTCTTCAATAGCAAAATAAACATTCCCACTGTCCAGGTTCAGGTACGTCTGTTCCTGGATTTCTTTGTATTCAGTCATGATACTTCCTCATTTCTTAAACGCAAAAAAGTGTCCGTATTATTAGCCATCCGTTTGCAGCACAATAGAATTGTCAAAAGGAGAACGGCCGTTTGAAATTTGATATCAACAATTAATTTTAGCATTTTTTGTTAAAGACGGTGTTAGTAGCGCTTGAATGTTGGTCAAGGGTTAATGAACAAGGTTAACTAAAGCTCTGATATCACAGTCATTAAGGCGTGCTTCACGCCGTGCCGAGCTCCGTCAACGGCAGCAGCCATGATAGCTGTCAGGTCAGCTTTCATGACAGATGCCGAAAATACATGGGTTAGCGTTAAAGGTGCATAAAATCAATGATTGTTGATCATTTATAGGGCTAATGATAATCACAGGGTAGTAAGTACAAGGATAGTGGTTAAAAGCCCTTATCACTAGTCTTTGAACGGTTACCCAGAAAGGGTGAGGGATAATGTCGGATGACAAGAAGCCGGAAAGTATCGAAGAACGATATGCTAAGGCTTCGGATTATTTGAAGCGATACTCCCATTCTAGTCGAGACTTGTACCGAGTCATTCTTAAGGCCTTACCATCTCTCAAGGTTAATAATCAATATAGCGAAGACAATATTGATTTGGCAATTAAAGCTGGTAAGATACTGGATTTACTTGGTGAAGCCTCACGGACTTGGAACATTTCGATCCATTGGCTTTTCACTGTTTGTAATCCCAGAATAAAGGAACAGTCCAATCCTAAATACAGTCCAGTGTATGAAGAACATGCGGTTCAGTTACCGTTGAATCGTTTCGGTGAACTAGACCGTATGGTGATGGATGAGGGCGGTAACTTAATTCGGGCCGGCGATAAGTTAGTTGGCGATGATCGCTTTGTTGGTAAGGGTTGTGAAGACTATGGTTCAGCTTGGGATGATAATGGTAATGTTATTAAACGTGATGCAAACGGTCATCCGATTCTGGATGGATTCACTGGTTGGGTAGCACAACACGTTGATGGACTTCAAAAGATTTGTTGCCGAAATCCAAATCGGGATCGTCACTTTGCTGCTTTTTTAAGTAATCATACCCGTGATGACGAAGAAAATTTACGGAACGGAGAGATTGAACATAAAGAAGCACATAGTCATCTAGTGGTTGATATGCCGACGCGTCGAACTCGGTATCGGATGATGGAGCTAATGGGATATAACTTTGATGATTTGACAAAGGCCTTCCAATGGATTGAGCAAATTGGTGATCAGCGAAATAAACGGATCGAAGCATTTCTTGGAACACTTCAAGGCGCTATGCAGAACTATGTGGTGACCAAACATTATATTTCTTCATTACAGTATCTTGTTCATCAAAGTGCGAAGGCAAAGCGTGATCAAAAGACGCCATATGCAATTAATGAAGTGATTAGTTGGTTACCCGATGATCCGGGTCAATCGTACTCCAGTATCGCAGGCGTATATGATGATGAAATGGTTGCTAGTGGTATTAATGCGGCAATTGTTCGGAATCTTCATAGTCCTTACAACCTGGCACACCATACTGCTAGGTTGGTAGGACGTAACGATGGTGATCGTGTCTTCTCTGGACACCAGCTATCTAAATTGAGGAGTCTTGGTACAAAGGGAGCTGGGAAAATGAACTTTAGCAAACGATCAAAGAAGTTAATTTTAGATCAACTAATGGAATGGATCTACTCAGGTCAAATGCAAGTGACTGATTGGAAAAATGCCTTACATGGTGCATTTGATGATGGTGACGCTGCTGGCTTAATTGCTGATCAGGACTTTATTAAGCGTTTAACAGCAGTAATGAATGATCAGCGTGAGTCTACCATCAATGACATTAATGCTGATCGTAATATGAGCACGATTTTCATTACAGCAGCTCAGGGAGGAATTGGTAAATCGTATCTGGCGAGTCGACTATGCCAATATCTGGAAAAAGGTCGTACACCTTATATGACCGCAGCTGAGGACAAAGGTAAAACCGTTGATTACTGGCAAGATTACCAAGATCAAGCTGCAGCTGTTATTGATGAAGTTTCACCGTCTTCAATTGAATGGAGTGCCCTTAAGGATATGCTGGATCCGCACAAGATTCCGCGAGTTTCTAGTCGTTTTCACAATACCAGCCCTTGGAATCTAAATCTCTTAGTAATGACGAATGTTTATGCTGATGGAATTTCCGGTTATGTACGCGATGTTCTTCACTATGCACCTGGAGTTACCAAGTTAGGTTATTTGGAGCAAGCCGAGTATGATAAACGATCTTGGAATCTTAAAACAAAGGATCCAGAGGCAGGTCAGATTTATCTTTCTCAACTTAGTCAGCTATTAAGACGACTACCTATCAACATTCACATGATACCAACTAATGATGGTAAAGGAACTGAGGTAATTGTTTCAATCATCAATTTCCGACCAGGTGGCCGTGCTATTAAAAATTATGACTATGTTTATACGCGAGAATCGGATCATATCTTCAACGTCGTGATTAATGAAGATTTATCTGACCAGGATATGGAACGGATTGTTAAAGCCGTTGTCAAAATGATTAGAGACCTTCAAGAAAAAGCAAAGACAATCTTTCG
The DNA here is from genome assembly GCA_944347775.1 of uncultured Clostridia bacterium. Taxonomy (GTDB): domain Bacteria; phylum Bacillota; class Clostridia; order Christensenellales; family Christensenellaceae; genus QANA01. The sequence continues at coordinate 7,909 of CALVMT010000152.1, forward strand.
ACAAGATCC
>CALVMT010000153.1 GCA_944347775.1 uncultured Clostridia bacterium
AATTCGGACGTGCGGAATCGAACCACACTAGGTAACCATTACCGCCCGAGCCTTAGGGGTAATATATTTAGTTTTGCTTTCTGCCAAAACCATGAAAAAATTTGTCGGCTAGAAACCGACTATTCCGATCAAAGGAGTCGAACCTTTGAATACCACCATCGGAGCCGAAGTCATGATCTTGAATACCAAACAAAAAAGCTAATAGCACTATTAACTATTAGCAATAGCCGTGCGTGGAATCGAACCAGCGCTATAACTATCCCAGACGGCTACTTTAGTTTATATAGCAAGAAAATAATGCAATGGAACATTCTTTACTACATAAATAACTATAAACCTTAAAAGTTTTTTTATCAGGATAATCGGATTTTCACATTTTCCTGCTCTTTTTAATTTGTTTATATTCAGTATTAGATAGCTTACCCAGACTAACAAGCTGTGATTCAATTTTGTTTAGCACTTCGATCTTATCGTTTTCATTGTTAACAAAATCAATACTAGTCATGTCAATCTTCATCGTCGGTGTATCGCCATACGAGTTATACCAATCCCGATAGATCTTCCATACTGAATAATAATATTCCTTAAGTTTAGGATCCTCGATTTCCATTTTGCGTCCACGTAACTCAATATTCTTTAACATTCGCTCAAATGGTGCATCTAAATAAATTATTAAGTCAGGGCCCATAAATGGATGGCCAGCTACATTTCGCTGCATGTTGTTATTCAGGCGGAGGTAGTCCTTATACAAGACTTCTGGGAATTCACCCCGATTATATAAGTTCCTACTCATAATGCCATCACTAATCAACGACGAGTCATATACAGTGTTATTCATGCCTTCTTGTTTAAGGTACATTCCCTCTAGTAGCTGCTCATAGCGATAGTCCAAGAATTCAATCTGAACCGCAAACGACTTCATTTCACGTGAGATGTTCCCATCTTCATAAAAACTACTTAATAAAGGGATCTTTTCCGGTTCTTCCAAAAAAGCTTTTGTGCCTAAATCTTTAGATAATATTTTAGCCAGACTCGTCTTCCCGATTCCAATGGGCGCATTTATATATAGCAAATTACTTTCCTCTCATTCTTTAACTAATACTTTCTTCCCAAAGTAAAGCTTATCGTTTTTCTTTACATATTTGTTAATCCATTGTCGTGAATGATGACTAATAATTATAACAATGTCCTCTGGAATACCATGACTCAGAGCCCATTCACACAATAATGCATCGGTATCTAGAGTCATCCCCATGGTTTTCTGTTGGACATACATATCTGTAAATTTGTGATACGCATCAACCCACTTCTTTCGATATTTCTTGGGCTGTGCATTATAATCTATCCTCTGGATTTCTTTGATTAACAGTGCTGCCTGATATTGTCGCCTTGCTTGTTCTAAATCTGGCTTTCCGATTTTGGCAACAATTATTTTTTCTCGATCAGTTAGCCATCCTTCCTCACAATGACAAGCAAGTTCATATAACTGCCGTGCTAATTTAAGTTGCAACTAAGTCACCTCCTTAGTTCTCTTGAATTTTCTTTTCAGCTTCCTCAATAACATTAATTCCGGTTTTAGTGATAGATTCAACAACGCCTAGGTTTTCAACAAGTTCTTCCCATGCACTATCGGTAAAACGATAGTTGGTATACGGACGTACCATACGATCACAAGCTTCAAATGCCTTTTGTAAGTTCTCATGCATTTTGACAGCTGTTTTAACTTTGCGTTGCTTAATCATCTTTTTAAGTGCAGCGTTAATTGCTGATTTTACCTCAGGGTTTGTGTGATCAACGACTTCAACATCATCGCGTTCATTTTGAGAGTAGACGGTAACAAGGGTCCTACGCCTACTATCGACAATAAGAACAACATCGTTTAGCCGATATTTCTTCATGTCACCATCTTCGTCTTTTACAAACGTACACTGGGACATTAGGCGACTCACCCACGAATCGAATTCATTCTTAGTAATATTGAATCGGCTATAGATGCGTTCCCTAGCATGTTCAGTCACGGTGTAATTCTGGTAATCTTTTACTCCCAATGATTACACCTCCAGCTCATCAAAAGGAATATCTGTCTTATCCTTATCAGGAGATGGTGACTGTCCAATAACCGACAAAGGAATTAGCCCCACGGTCTGCTTAAGCTCGTTAATACTATTAATTAAGTACTTACGTTTACGGTAAATAACTGGTTTGCTATCGCGGTAAAACACTTCGATTTCTTCTCCTTCCAAATTAACTCCCTCCTAATCACGATCTTCTACTATGGCATCAGGATAAGTCATGAACGCCACCAAGCATTCCGCTAGAAACGTTTTTGCTCCGTCAATTGTTCCCCAGCCATTTGGTGATTCATATACCCGATAATTCCCTGGGTGATCATTAAGCAATTGCAGTGACTGACCTACAATTTTTGCAACATCTTCTGCCTTGCAACCATCCCACTTTCTAGGGCTTTTACAAGGCAACGCTTCAAACATATTAGCTAGGTTATAGGTGATATTTAGATAGCCGCCGTTCGTGTGCGGCACATTTGAAAAATCAACACTTTTAAGTCCAATACCATAACTCATTAAAGATTACCTCCTTACTTCCACCGCTTTTTATTCAACTGAGATGCGCTTCTTCGTGACTTAAATAATAAATAGCCATAAGGATTACTATCCCAAACGAGCTTAGCAAATTGTTGAAGAACAACAGTTGAATGATGCTTTTGCCTTTGCTTGCTCATTACTCATAACCTCCCTACTGTCCAAACACACAACAACAACAGCCCGAAAACAGCGGAACCGATGAATTCCTGGCTGGTGAAGAAAAATATTTCCGTAATGACTAATGCCGTGAAGCAAATTACTGGAATCAATTTCAAAATCATTTTTAGCACATAATAATTAGACATCGCCATTACCTCACTTTTGAATGCTCTGAATGATGGCGGTAGAGATAATTTTGAGAAGTTCATCTTTAGTCATCTTCGCTACCTCCTAAGAGACGGCCACACAGTTAACAATAATCTATGCATCGAATCTCTCCCAGTGGACTATCTTGCTGAATATCAATTAGAAAAGGCGTTATTTGCGTTTTAATTGGAACTTTCCGTACTTTTCTAAGCTCTTCCGCTTCTTGCTTAGCTCTTTCTTCGCTGCCATAGATACCCCACGTGCCAAGTTGCCCAGTTTTACTTGCATAAGAAACGGCCCAAACCCAACAAGTCCCAATCACTCTGAATTTATGGTTAACCATTAGTCGCACCTCTCATAAGTCCGGCGGAAGAGACTCTCTTCGATGACTAAGTAATCACCGTTATCCGACACAATCCAATCACCTTCATACAGCGAATGAAGGCCCTCAACTGTAAGAATGTTATACCAGGTTCCAAATCCGTCAGCCCCCATCGAAATAGGGTACTTATCAAGCATTTCTTTGGACCCATCGAACTGCTCGGCATGAATGGGTTTCTTCAACCTATACTCGTGTAACATTAGTCATCCTCCATTTTTGTGTTTCCTAGCTTTGCCTGGCTCATTCCCGCCGCTTTCCGGCACTCTCTAATTCGATTTTTCATCGCTAGCCTCCTTAAATCCATACCCGACTAATTCCTCGTCAATGGTCTTCAATCGTCGTTTGCCTGTTCAACAACGTTTACAACATGATTCATGTTTATCATTGCTTGGCTTGTAATCATGAATTGTTCAAAATGATTTTTCTTAAACGAATCCATGAATTTTTTCAAAGTGCAATCGTGTAAGACAGCGGTTTGACCATTATCCATATAGATTATTACTTTCTTTTTCACGTCCCTAGATTTCTCCTTAGCTTTGACAGCAACCTTAGCAATCAACGTACCAGCTTTCGACAGTTCTGCATCTTCGAACCATAAATGATGGTCGGTAAGATATAGTGATTCAGCCCGTGTAATAGCAGCAATATTTTTTATATCGAAATTGTTTTTGTTGCCGTCAAGGAAAATCAGTATCATTCCCTTTGGTAGTTTCCTACCGTAATGCTTTTCCCATAGATACCTATGATAAGGTCTCCAACGTTCCGCAGTTTTCCCTTTGTTAGAAACTTTAATCATCGTGTAGCCACAACTGTTTTTTCTGAAGCTGCCAATCGGAGCCGCTTTAAATCCTGCGCTTCTTTTCATTTTCATGAAGCCCAATCATTGATGGAATTGTAGAGTTAAATCCGTTAAACCTGTCCTTGATGTTTGACGCCTTTAATTGAGTGTCAGCAATTTTGACAATCACCTCGCCCGTCTTTGCCATTGCTTCTGACCGGGTAATTTCCGTTGCTAACTTATCTGGCTCAATGTCGTCGTCATCTAACCGCATTAACTCGTTAAACAGTACATTCTTTAAATCATTCAAATTATTACTTGCCATATTTTTTCTCCTTCTAAAATCCAATCGTGTCGTGAATGTCATAATCCACATTCTTGTGCACGTCATAATAGTCATACTTAACGTGACCATTCTTGTAAGTCTTAACGTTTCCCTTGCGATCATGCTTTGCATGCGCTGCTTGTACTTTGGTGTTACCAAAGTTAAATACTTTCA
>CALVMT010000154.1 GCA_944347775.1 uncultured Clostridia bacterium
ACATGCCGATGGTCAGCATATCGCCTGTTAGGGAAGAAATATCCAAAACGGTGTACTTATTCCGCAGAGAAACATTGGTCTGCTGGTTGAAGGTCTTTGCAGAGCCGTTGACCAGTCTGTTCAGTATATTTGCCATACGGATCGTATCGGGGGATTTTTTCAAAACCTCGTAGAGGTCTCCCAGTACTGGCATTTGCCTGTAGTGGCCGGGATTGTCCGGATTATCCAGAGATTCATTGTCATCGGTGATGCCTTTTGCGTTATAGGTGCGGATCATAGCATCGTCCAGAAGCTGCCGCTCCTCATGGGACATATCCGGAATCAGCAGAGAGAAGAAGATATGAAGCTGCTGGATTTTCTGTGCCAGACGGGAAAGCTGGGCGCTGGTGCCATCCAGAATATCATTGACGCTGTTATCTACCCGGCGAATTTCCATTACATTGATGCAATGGGGGCTGGCAGGGGAGATTTGAATAAACTCACCGCCTACATTGGAGCAGGCACGGTGAAATTCATGTCCTTTCAGAGGCGCGACAATGAAGATAGGGATACCCTTACGTCGCATACGCAGCGCCATAAGCTGCATGGTGAAGGTCTTACCGGCACCGGAAGTACCCAGGATAGCGATATTCGCATTCTTGTATACTGCCGAGTTGAAGATGTCCACAATGATAAGGGAGCTGTTGTACTTGTTGACACCCAGCAGGATTCCGTTATCATCGCACATCTCGTAGCTGGTAAAAGGATAGCAGCTGCCGGCACTGGTAGTCAGCAGATTCCGCTTACTTTTCTCATAGAGATGCTTTTCCAGAGAAAGCAGGGGAAGGGAAGACCAGAATGCCTGTTCCTCCTGATAGTGAAGGTTAATAACCCGCATATCCTGGGAGACCAGGAGCTTGCGCATCTCGTTGACCTTCCATTCCAGTTCCTCCAGATCAGGCGAGGTGACTGTGATCAGAAGATTCAAATAGTAGAAATCCTCGTTATTGGCCAGGCCTTCCTTCAGGAAGTATCCGCTTCGGATAGCACTGTCAATATCATCGAAATCCGTATTGGTATCGCTGGCATCCTTGATTCTGGATCGGTTGATTCTCAGCTGCCGTCCAACGGCCTGTACCACCTGTTCCTTGTGCTGCCGGGACAGGAACATATCCATGTCGATCCCGTCACCTGCGTTGACCACAAGGCTCAACCAGCCGGCAGGAACCTGCGTACGGTAGCCATCGGAAGGAACCAGAAGATAGGCATAATAAAGACCGTCGATGCAGATGTAGTGCCCATGGGTGAAATCGATAGACCGGGGAGCGATAAATTCATTGACCGGGATATTATCAATATCCATGCCCTTGACCAAATACTCAGCGGCAACCTCCTTGACCCGTAGGGGAAGAGGCTTGACCGCACTCTCGTTTCTGCAAAGCAGGTTATAGAGAACATCGGTAGCAAATTCATCCTCGTTATCAGGAAGTATAACTTTGTTGCCGCACTGGCGGAGGTAATTGGTCGCCGTATGCACCGCTGTTTTCAGGGCATTGATGGCATCGCTTTCCTCGGATCGCCGGGTATTATTCCACGGTTCGTACTCGAAAATCAGAAAGAACCGGCGGGTAACTGCCTCCCGGGAACTGATCTGCCGAACAAATTGGAGGTAGTCCTCCTGCATCAAGCGGCACTGCTCATTGGTTTCGTTCGCCATCTCCCGCCGAACGGTGTCCAGATGCTTATTGATATCCGCACGGCGGGTCAATACCTTGAACTGGACTTTTACCGGGCTGATCTTCAGGTAGGAATTGAAGGAATAGATGATATTCTTCTGTTCCCGGTAGCTGCGAAGCAGGAAATTGATGGGAATAACCTCAATGATCTTCACATACCGGTGATCCTTCGTATAGATGATACCGTTGGCAATCTTCTCAACAGGAAGGGCATCTGCCACAGGATTGATGCACTTTGGATTATCCTCCTTTTCCTCCTGTTTTTGCTTTTTCGGTCTTTCCGGCTTCTTTTCCCGCTTTGGCTTTTCCGGCTCTACACGCTCAAATTTTCCACGCTTCTTTTCCTTACGGGGTTGCTTTTCCTTTTTGGATTTGGCTACCGTCTTTTCAGAAGTCCTTCTCCTTCTGGGGGAGGACTTTTTTGAAGGAACCATCTCTGCCTTGGCAGAACCAAGAACACGGCGGTTGCGAAGGTACTTGACGTAGATGATGATAAAAGCAGACAGGCTTTCACCGGAAATCCCGATCACAGCCAGCATGGCCAGAGGAAGAGCTGTCAGACAGAAAATGATGATCCGGGTCGTCAGGCTGAATGGCAGTAAAAAAAGTTCCGGCAATCCGATGGCACATGCCAGTACGCCGGCTTCCAGTACATTACGCAGCTTGAACATACCGCCAAAGATGGTACCTGTTCCGATAAAATTCGGTGGTATGGTATAGAGTTCATTTTCAGATTGATTGTGCAACGCATTCCTCCCTCGAAGATTTCATTTGTTTTGCCTTATCCGATGATCCAGAAGGGACCACCCGCACCGGCGCCATGGCCGGCTTCCGTAAGAAAGATGTTCAAATCCCATTCCTGTTCACTTCTCGTATAGCTGGAAGGATCAGCCACCAGGATTTTTCCATCCTCTGTAATTCCCCGAAGCACGATGAAGTGCCCGGAGCTTGTAAAATGCCCTTTTCGCATAAGGGCAACGATCAGTTTTCCATTGGCCAAAGATTCCGTAATGCGGCTGGGCTGTGAAGCGGTACAGCCGGAAACAGGGAGCCCCCAGTTGCGAGCCGCAGCAGGTATCAGGGAATGATACGAGCCGCTTCCTTTACACCAGTAGCCGTTTTCATAAGCCCACTTTGCCATCTGGATAGGATCTACATAGCTGGAAGTCATGGTAGACACCACAATTGCCATGGAAGTAGGGCCACAGCCATATCCACCGATGTTATCAGTTCCGTAGGGCTGATTCTTATACCTGGCATCCAGCTGGTTGAAATAGACTACCTCTGTACTGCCGCTACCGATTGAAGTAACATCTTCCAATTCCGGGATATCCGCTTCCTCCCAGTCGGCAAGGCACTGGAACATACCGTCAGCAAGAAACTCGCTGAGGTTTTCGGCATAATAAGCAGCCAGTTCCTTTTCTTCCTCCGTTAACTGGAACACATGGTCAGCAAAATACGCTTCGCCATTATAGATAACGGTATAGATCCGCCAGACTTCCATGACCGGAGTTGTGGTTGGTTCGCCTGTTACCGGGTCCAATTCCATTACCGGAACTTCCAGCCCCATCAAAGGATCGATTTCCATCTTTGGACGTTCTTCCTCAATATAGCTGTAGGAATAGAGCTGGTCCAAATGGGCACGGAGTGTGTCTGCGAGATCTTCAATGGACATACGCCTGAAATCATCGCTGGCTGCAGCACAATACTGGGCTACAAAGAGGTTTGCATGATATGCAAGGTCAGAGTTAAAGGGATTTTTGATTTCCAGACCATCTGCACCGGATACCATATACTCTGCTTCGATCCTGTCCTCAATGTTCTCCAATGCTTCCTTCAGAACT
>CALVMT010000155.1 GCA_944347775.1 uncultured Clostridia bacterium
TACCATGCAGAAGAGAGTCTGACAAGGTGGCTCAAATATTCGTGAGCATAGTGGCTCACTTTTTCATGAGCGTTGGTGGCTCAGAAATTCATGAGCGCCTGGCTCACTTTTTCATTGACATTTACATTGATTTCTACGCGATTTGATGACAGCAGCGACTGTATTCCAAGAAACTCCAAGTTTTTTAGCAATTTCGGACTTTTTTATCCCTTGAGAATATAGAGAAATGATATTATTGTCTCGATCCACTTTACCATTGCGGCTGCTTGGTGATGGCGCGTAAAGACCTATTGCAATGGCTTCATCGTCTGTGATATTCAGGAATTCTTTGATTGTTTGTGTACGAAATTTATAATCTTTTCGGCGAGCCGAGGTCAGGGTGCTTTTTAACTCTCTTTCTGTCATTGGAACTTTGAATCCGCTGTTAAATTCGTGCAGTCGCTGAATAACATCTTTTTCGTCATAAATTGATTTTAATAGCGCATAGTATAGTAAGCAGAAATTGTTCCGGAGCTCACAACCTGCCGGGGCAGATCTCATATCTCTCAGTTTTGTAATGGCCGCAATACGTTTTTCCACAAGAGTCTTAAGTCCTGATGCATAAGCATGACGCTTGGGGTTACTTTTTGTGGGCAGAGCAGAATACGGAAGAATTTTATCGCGATAGGAGGGCATATCCAACCGTGTGTCAGAGATGGGTATAACTTCCACTCTGCTGTGTGTGAGCGGATTCACGCTGCCAGGAAGCCTAAAAAGGCCGACTGAATTAGTCGATGCAGAACGGTCAATCGTGAGGTCGGACAGCTCTGAAGGAAACTCATCCACTAAATTCTGCAGAGTAGCAATAAAGTGATTTGTAATATCTGAAAAGCATTTCACAAATTTGGGCGCAAAAACAGGAGTAACGGCCCACCAAATCTGTACTCCTCGCCCGGTCTTAACGATATAATTTGGATTTGGAAGATCATTACATGCCAGGCAGTCGTTTTGTAATCGCCAAATAAACGTATCAATTAACTCAGTTCGATCGGCATCTGTGTAGGTATCGCTATGGCAATCAATATCAATCACGATTGCATTGTAGGAAAATATAGTTTCAATGGATCGTTGAAGCTGTTTAAAACTGGCGGCTGAGATGTAATAACTGCTGTCCAGATAAATCTCCATATGAGACAGATACTCGATAAGTTGATCTTGGCGTACAAAACATATAGGTGTAAGTACAGAATCGTTTTTTTTGGCAAGACAAATAAGCCCTTTGAAAGAAGTTGAGCCCAAAATGTCAGAGATAAATTTTAACGCCTCAGAGCAGAGAGGATTTTTTCTTTTTTTATAATGGGGGGCAGAAAAGGCAGATCCCATATCGTAAGCACCTCGAATACGGAGCAAAAGCCCAATTTGCTTACGATATGCAAATATTATCCGACTTATCAGGGGATATAAAATGGAGCAGCCCTTAAAGGACTGCCCCGAGTAAAATTTGATTGACTTAAACTGCTACGATGATGGGAGTTGTGTATTGCGGTACGCATGATACATTTGAAACCAATCATCGAGGCCCATAATAACGACCCATGGGTGATGATTACGGCGGTGTATTACCACAGGAATATCGCTTGAACCAACGGAATCTTTTTTGGCTTGTTCATAAGCTGTATATAGGGAAAGAGCCTCGGTACGCTTACACTCAATGTGAATTCCTGGGATGCCCAACAGGTCGGCTGATGATTCGGACCCGCAGTATTGTTGAGCCCGACGAGCACTTTGACATCCAAGTCGACGCAATTCCTGGGCAAGTTCTCTCTCGCCTCGCTTGCCTTTATCCCGCGAACTTTTTCCCATTAGGAATCTCCGTCAAATAACATCGTAATCCTCAGGACGAAAAATCCTGCAAGGCTTGGAGTCATTCGGCGTGACGATCAGGTTAGATGCTGCATTCGGATGGCTACACTTCAAATCATGACGAGAAACGATAGAGTTGGGCAAAAATTCATCCACCCAACACTCTGCTACAAGCCGATGGATAGCGATCCCGCCAAGCTGGGGACAATTATCACACGTCGAAATAGGAATAGTCTTTGGAAGAAGATGCGGCTCAAAACGCACAACGTGGGTTCCATGATATCCGACATAAATCTGAGACTTTCCCCAACGCCGGAAAATCTCAGGCTGACCATCGATGGAGAAAAAACTGGAGCCGTCCGGGCGCATAATCATATATGTATCATTTCGAGGAAAATATCGTATATAGGGTCTAATTTCATCTTGCGGGTACATAAAATCGCCTCTTTCTTTTTGATTTGACTTATTATATGCGAGTTCGCCAATAAATATCACGGGTTGTGCTGCGAAATCATACTCCCGCTTTTAAGGGCAAGCATGATTGTGTCACATAATTGATCCTGGTTGCAAAAAACGAAAGAAGTGTGAGGAAAAATCATCTGATAGCGTTTTAACTGTGTAACAAGTTTATTGCCATCAGCAGTCTTCCCCTTAGTCGGAATGGGGGAGGACCACGATGCAAGAGAATCAAAGTCGCGAACCGCATCTTTTGGCTCTGTCTCAACCACATATGTCAGTAATTTCTGGTGTGCAGACGCAGTTACTGCTGCATGTTCATAACGCTCCCTATTGTCGAACTCTACAAAATCGTTGTAGAGTTCAAGCAAATTAGATTTCCGATCGACCAAAACCGAGCCGGTTGACAATTGATAATCGCCTGTTGGTGGAGGCGACGGCAATAGAATAATTCCATGTGCTGCACACCAATCAATCATGAGCGACTTTTTTTCTCGAAAATCAATCCAAACAACTGGTAAGCCTGAATAAGATGCCAATAAATTTGCTCTAAGATACTCAGCACTCCCTTTGGCCCATGACACAGTGGGGTCCAGGCGTATATCATTTGAAGAAACCTTATATGCGGAAAGCGCCAGTGATTTCTTAACATTAATGTATGGAGCGGCTGGATTGCACGCGAGGTAAAGGCATAGATGATGATTGCACAATTGATTAATCGTGTGTGCTTGGACATTAGGACAGCGATTGACGGCACTCAAGGCACATTTGATTGCATAATCACCTCGCTGTTTATCCAAGCGCCAAGTTAAAAGCCACTTGCCAGTCTGTTGGTACATATAGGTGGCCCAACCTGCACTCGCACCAACCGCGATGTCAAAGCGGAGTGTGTAGGCGTTTTCATCTTCATCAACTGACAAAATTTTGACTCTATAGATACCATTTTGGGGCTTGTCAGGCGGATACATATTATTTCCCTCCTTAAAAGGTATTAGCTTAATTGCCTTTTTTATTATAGGGAAATGGTGAGGAAAGAATCAGGGGACAAATTATAAGGTCGGGGAACTTGATAATCGTGTGGAAAGATGGTATAATCGCAACAATCAATAGAGATTTTCTTAGACTCCATGAGCTTGTCCCCCACAAAACAAGCACATCGTCCCTGAATTTTGACATTCAGAAGAGTCCGAGGAAATTCGTTTCCCCGGGCTCTTTTTTATTTTGAAATTGATTTAGAGTTCGATTTTGAGGGGAAATCCGCTTTTTTGAGCCTTTTTTGAGGAAAAGTTTTGAGGAGGATGGACGGACAAAATCGCGGGACAAAGAGGTCGTTTTGGCTGGGACGATCACA
>CALVMT010000156.1 GCA_944347775.1 uncultured Clostridia bacterium
AACAACGAGAATATGTGAAGAGGAGATCATGCCGACAATCAATCAGTTGGTGAAATCGGGCCGCAGGACAAAAGTGGCGAAGAGCAAGTCGAAAGCACTCTCGAAGTGCCCTCAGAGACGCGGCGTCTGCCTGCAGGTTACAACAAGAACGCCCAAGAAGCCGAATTCGGCTATGCGCAAGATTGCCAGAGTGCGTCTTACGAATGGATATGAAGTGACCGCGTACATCGGCGGCGAAGGGCACAATCTTCAGGAACACTCGGTCGTGCTTGTGAAGGGCGGCAGGGTCCGCGATCTTCCCGGCGTGCGTTATCACATTGTGCGCGGCGCGCTCGACAGCCTCGGCGTGGAAGCCCGCAGACAGGGACGCTCCAAATACGGCAACAAGACTCCGAAGGCCGGAGACGCGGGAGCCAAGAAGAAAAAATAAGCTCCTGACCGTCCGCGGCGGATGACAGGAACAGAACAAGTGAATACTTGAGGACGCTTACATACAATGAGAAGACGCAGAATCACAAAAAGAGAACTCACGCCGGACGTGAAATACAACAGCGAACTGGTCGCCCGTCTCATCAATACCCTCATGCGCAACGGCAAGAAATCCGTTGCCCAGAAGATTGTGTACGGTGCATTCGACGTGATCAAGGCGAAAAAGAAAGACATGGAGCCTCTGGAAGTTTTCCTTCAGGCAGTGGAGAACATCAAGCCGAAACTGGAAGTCAAGAGCCGCCGCGTCGGCGGTGCGACCTATCAGGTTCCGCTTGAAGTTCCAGCCGAACGTCAGGTCGCCCTGGCCATGCGCTGGATCGCCACCTATTCCCAGGCGAAAAAGGGCAAATCCATGACGGATGCTCTCGCGTCCGAGCTTCTTGACGCTTTCGACAATACAGGTTCATCCATTAAAAAGAAGGACGACACGCACAAAATGGCGCAGGCCAATAAAGCTTTTGCCCATTACAGATGGTAATGGAAAGGCTTTTTCCCAGAACAGCGAAGTCAATTGAAAACTATGACAGAACATAAAGTAAACGTAGACTATCAGGAAAATCCCGGTCGCATCACGCCGATCGCGGAAGTCCGCAATATCGGCATCATGGCTCACATCGATGCCGGAAAGACCACCCTTTCGGAACGCATCCTCTTTTACACGGGTATCAATCACAAGCTCGGCGAGGTTCATGAGGGCAACGCCACCATGGACTGGATGGTGCAGGAGCAGGAGCGCGGCATCACGATCACTTCCGCTGCGACGACCTGTTTCTGGAACAAGGACGGCAAGAAGCACCGCATCAATCTGATCGATACCCCAGGGCACGTGGACTTTACTGCGGAAGTTGAACGTTCGCTTCGTGTTCTCGACGGCGCTGTTGCCGTATTCTGCGCGGTCGGCGGTGTTCAGCCTCAGACAGAGACCGTCTGGCGTCAGGCGAAGAAATATCATGTTCCGATCATTGCGTTCGTCAACAAGATGGACCGCACAGGCGCCAACTTCTTCAAGGTTGTCGACGCGATGCGCTCGAAACTCAAAGCCAATGTCATTCCCATGGTCCTCCCCATCGGCGCCGAAGCCAACTTCACAGGCCTCGTCGATGTCATGGAGGAGAAGGCTTACGAGTTCGACGACATGAACATCAAGGAAATTCCCGTCCCGGAAGACATGAAGGATCAGCTTGCCGAGGCACGGGCCGCGATGATCGAACGCATTGCGGAAAATGACGAGTCCGTCATGGAAGTCTTCCTCAACGACGAAGTCCCCTCGGTTGATCTCCTCAAAAAAGGACTTCGGCGCGCGGTGCTTTCCGGACAGCTTGTCGCCGCCTTCTGCGGAACCGCCTTCAAAAACAAGGGCGTTCAGATTCTGCTCAACGCAATTGTCGATTACCTGCCGTCCCCGGTGGACATCTGGGAGGTCCAGGGAACCAATCCGGATACGGAACAGCCGGACACCCGCGAAGTCGGCGACGAAGTTCCCTTCTCCGCGCTTGCGTTCAAAATCATGAACGACCCCTATGTCGGGAAACTGATTTATTTCCGTGTTTATTCCGGTGTCGCCACCAGCGGCGCGGTTGTCTACAATCCCAGAACGCGCAAGCGCGAGCGTCTCGGAAGAATTCTCCAGATGCATGCGAACAAGCGCGAGGAACGCAAAGAGATCTACAGCGGTGACATCGCCGCTGCCGTCGGTTTCAAGGATGTGCGGACCGGCGATACGCTCTGCGATGAAAACCATCCGATCATTCTCGAGTCCATGAGCTTCCCGGAACCGGTGATTTCCATCGCCGTGGAACCGAAGACCACGGCGGACCGCGACAAACTCTACACCGCGCTCGGCGCCCTCTCCGACGAGGACCCGACCTTTACGATGCGCAGTGACGATGAGACCGGCCAGACCATCATTTCCGGCATGGGCGAACTGCATCTTGAAATCATCATGGACCGTCTCCGCCGCGAATTCAAAGTCGAGGCGCAGTCCGGCCAGCCCCAGGTTTCCTACCGCGAAACCATTCTCAAGAAGTCGAATGCCGACTCCAAGTTCGTCCGTCAGTCGGGCGGACGCGGCCAGTACGGCCATGTCATCATGGACGTCACTCCGATGGAACGCGGACACGGCATCACGATTGAGAACAAGGTTGTCGGCGGCAACATTCCCAAAGAATATATCAAGCCGATCGAGCAGGGAATCAGGGAAGCCGCCCAGACCGGCATTCTTGCAGGATATCCCTGCATTGACTTCCACGTTGATATTCTCGACGGATCCTACCATCCTGTCGACTCCTCGGAAATGGCGTTCAAAATCGCCGCCTCCATGGGTTTGAAGGACGCCTGCAAGAAGGCTGGCATGGTTCTCCTCGAGCCGATCATGAAAGTCGAAATCACGACTCCGGATGAAAATACCGGCGACATCATCGGCGACGTCACCTCCCGCCGCGGAGCAATCTCCGAAATGTCCACCGAGGAAGGCACCACCGTGATTTCCGCGAATGTGCCGCTTTCCGAACTCTTCGGTTATGCGACCGCGATCCGTTCTCTGACGAAGGGCCGTGCCTCCTATTCGATGGAGCCGAGCCACTTTGAGCCTGTTCCGAAAACAATTCAAGAGAAAATAGTGGAGAAAAACAGCAAATGAGTACCAGAACCTCAACGAAAACGGCTCAGAAGATACGCATCAAGCTTCAGGCCTACGAAAACAGAATCCTCGACCAGTCCGTCGCGGAGATTCTCACCACCGCCCGCAGAACGGGTTCCGTTGTGGCCGGACCGATTCCGCTTCC
>CALVMT010000157.1 GCA_944347775.1 uncultured Clostridia bacterium
GACATCATCCCTGACACCAGCAATGCAGCTCGCCTTTCGCTTTATAATAAAATAATCACTGTCTGTGTCCATCTATCCAAAATGAATTATTTCACGTTTCTCAAACCCAGCCAGATTCTCTACTTTCACTTTATAATAGGTAGCCATACCGCCTGCTCCATTCGACTTTTGCTTTATAATGAAGAAATCACTATCCAAACGCTTCTACACAAAAACACCAGATTCAGCCATTTTTGATGTAGAAAACGGTCATCATACCGTTTTCCTAACCAACTAATTCTTTCGGCTAGCCATTCCCAACTAACTCTTAAAGCTATCCCCCTAATCCCCTCATCATCCTCCAAAAAACCTTCCCCTTCACATCTGATAATAATACCTCCCCCACCTAACCTTCACAATCTCCCTCTCTTCCAAAAATCCCAAAATTTCTCCCACCCTGCTATCATTCATCTCACAATACCCCTCCACGTTATAGCATCCCTGATAATGATTATGAAAACACTCCTTCCCCCATCTGCCGGTTCCGGAATACCGTTCCAGAATCTCCTTCCGGCTCATCCCCTTTTTCCTGTTCCTTGCCAGTTCCATCACCATGCACTTGCTTCCCCTCTCCTTCGTCAGGTCCACAATCCATTTTGCATTGATTCCGAATTCCACTACGGCCCTGATCAGCTCCTCCAGCTCCAGGCCGTCTTTCAAATCTAATAGGAAGAGCGCGAAGCAGACTGTTGTTTTTTTGATATTAATATACCAGGTCATTTGATCCGTAATGAATTCCGCCCTCCCCGTCCTGTGGTCCTCCGGGGTATCTTCCGATATGACTTCCTCTTTCGAAAGCATCTCTTTATTCTGAACTAAAAATAACGTGACGGTTTCGGCCTCACTGCGCTTCAATGAAAATGTCTGCATCAGGGCTTCCGTTATATCAGCCCGGCTCCCTTTTTCAATTTTAAACCTCTCCGTCTGCATCAGGTTCCCCTCCTCTTCCTCGTCTTACCCCGTCTGATTCAACCAGACATTACCGGACCATATATCTGACATACTCACAGAAATTCCATTTCTTTTTCCTTTGGAGCTCCTTCAGCCGGTTTTGAAGTTCGGGATGAGAGCTTCTTTTTTTATGATTCCGGCTGGTACTCCTGTACTCTGTCTCATAAATCCTCAGGATTGCTTCGATTGCTTTGTCGTCTGCTCCGCTGATCTGCGCCGCGATACGATCCGCTCTGTATTCACAGACATGGCGCCAGTACCGGGGATTTAAAACAGACCGGTATAACGTGATCCCGACTGCAAGCAGCAGAATCAGGAACACGAGGGAAATCCCTGCCGCCATCTCCGCGAAAAAGGAGGCCGCAAAGGCTCCCGCTGCCAGAAAGACCATGACCAGGAGGTAACCCCCTGCCAGCTGTAAGACAAGCTTCCATCTGCTGCCGTCTTTATAGCGGATGTGGGTCAGCTCATGCCCGGTCAGGAAACGGATCATATTATGGACCATGTCCGGTGAATAGCTCAACCTCATACGATCAATCTCCTTTACCGAAAGAATGACCATCGGAATTCCTTCTTTCGTTCTGCCCGTTACGGCCAGGCGGCCGGTCATATTTTCATTACAGGAATACTCTGAGACAACGGCAGCCTGCCGGATTCCAAGTACCCTGCACATGCGGAGAATCGACTTTTCCCACTCTTTCAGATAGAGGTCAATCATAATCCCCCGATTGATTCCCAACTGGTTTGCAAGCTTTTGTTTCCTTTGTTCCGTAAATTTCCTGACATGAGCCCCTGCTTTTTTTCTGTCCTCCGGTTTCCCAAGCATCCAGCACAGCATCAGGACAGCTCCAATAGCAGACAGGATCCAGAATATAGTCTCGTATTCTGGCTTCGAGAACATCGCAAATGCTTCCGAAGTTTCTAATAATCCATGTGTTATTTTGAAAATCAAATCAAGAACTACAATGACAAAGATCGCAAAGACAATGACAAGAAAACTGATTATGAAAAAACGGTCTGCCCTTTTTTCCTTCCTGCTTAACGGCCGGCTGTCTTTTGTCCTGGAGGCTGCCTGATTTTCCGGAGCAAAATACCCTTCCGGACGTTCTTTTGCATCAAATAAATAGCGGATCCATTTGTCTGTCTGGACAAGGATTTCTGTTTTCTCCTTCGTGAAAAAATCACCAAAAACAACAATCTGCAATAAAACAAACAGACCGATTTGACAGATCCGGTTCGAAATCAGCAAAATAACATACGTAACCAAAACCGGTGTGACCAGCGCCCGCGCCAGCCGGAAGGAATGGGAAGAAGGGGCATCCGTATATTTCCCTTTCCATAACAGCGATGTTATATGAGTGAACACAAAAACATAATAATCCACAACCTTTTTTACAAATTCGAGATAGCCGATATTAGAACGATGATAAAGCTTATACCATACCCCAAAAACAAGAAATTCACACACATAACAACAAATCAAAACAATTATAAATGTAATAATATAAGTAAATCCCATCTTCTGTCATCTTCTGTCATCTTCCCTCAAATCAGCAGTGTATCTCAATTCCGTTATCTGTCCCTGTGACAGGCGGCATCCAAGGCTCTCTCCCCCCAACTCCCCATCTCCCCCAAACACCTCTCTCCCCCAACTCCCCCCACCCCCTCCCATTTTCCCTCTTTCCCCTCCCATCTCCCCCTCCTCCCTCCTCATTTCCCCATTCTTCCATCCCCTTCCCTCAAAATACAACTGAAAATCCCGGATCAACCTCCATCAGGCTCCCACTAAAATTATCTTCCCAAAATTACCCCAATCCAACAGAAAAACCTCCCCTTCAGTGACATCTCAAAGTTCCTTTTCCAGTCCCCTCCCCCGCTCCCTTCCGTCCGATTTCCTCACGCTCCCCAAACCAAAAGCCGCCGCTCCAAAGCAAGCTTTCTGTCTCCTTCACGGCGGCCTTCCCATTCTTATTTACATCCTATTCAAAGCCAATCCCAATCCGGTTCGATTCTGATATCATTTCCAAATCATATCCGGCGAAAAACAAATTTCTACTGCCAATTCTGCTTCTAATTCTGCTTCTTCCCCTT
>CALVMT010000158.1 GCA_944347775.1 uncultured Clostridia bacterium
CGTTCTTGATCTCTCACCGCATCACCACGCTGTATGAAGCAGATTTGATCCTGGTGCTTGCCAATGGCCGCATCGTCCAGCGTGGCACACACCAGTCTCTGGTGCAAGAAAATGGGCCTTACCGCACCATCTGGGAGATCTATGGACAGATTGAGAAAAACGAGCAAAGGGGGCAAGTGCAGTGAACGCCAATATTGCGGAAAAGGAATACGATGAAAAGCTAAGCCTTTCGGTATGGCGCCGCTTATTGCGCTACCTGCGCCCCTATCGCGGGCGAGCCACGATTTTGATCTGTGCCAATATCGGCATTGCGATCGCAGAGATCGCTTTTCCCCTGATGATCAAATACGCGATCGATGATTTTGTGCGCAACAACACCCTGGCAGGGCTGTGGATCTTTGCACTGGGGGCGCTATTTGTCATCGCATTTCAGGTGACTTGCACCTTCCTCTTTGTTACCAATGCCGCCCGGTTGGAGGTTTATGTCAGCAGGGATATCCGCCGCCTGGCCTTTTATCGCCTGCAAGAGCTTTCCTTTTCGTATTACGATAAGACGCCTGTGGGATATCTACTGGCCCGGCTGACCAGCGACGTCACAAAGCTATCCGAAACACTGGCATGGAGCCTAGTGGATATCCTGTGGGCGGTTGCGGTGATCTTCGGTTCAGCTGGCGCCATGCTCTACCTCAATCTGCAGGTGGCCTTATGGGTGTTGGCCGTTTTGCCAGTGCTGTTCATCGTCACGCAGGTGTTTCAACGCCGCATCTTCCGCCAGCAGCGCGTGGTGCGCCGCACCAATTCGCAGATCACCGGGAGCTTTAACGAGGGCATTATGGGCGCAAAAACTACCAAAACCCTCGTGCGGGAAAGCGCAAACCTGGAGGAATTTTCGAATCTAACCAGCACCATGCGCTCTGCATCCATCCGTGCATCCATCCTCAATGGTATCTACTTCCCATGCGTGTTGATGCTCAGCGCGGTGGGTATTGGCATCGCGCTGTGGCAGGGCGGGCAGCTGGTGGCAGATGGTGTGCTGTGGTTCGGAACGCTTTCCGCTTTCACCACGTTTGCAAACCAGTTTTTCTTTCCCATGCAGCAGCTTGCCCGTATCTTTAGCGAAATGCAGGCCGCCCAGGCCGCCGCAGAGCGCGTTTTGGATTTGGTGGATACACAGCCGCAGATCGTGGACCGGCCGGAAGCAGCTGCCGAGGAAGGGACGTTTTTGCATCCACGCCCAGAGGGCTGGCCAAAGATCCGTGGGCGGGTGGAATTCCGCGATGTCAGCTTTGGGTACGACGGCGGCGCACATGTGTTAGAGCATTTTAACCTCACCGTGGAGCCGGGTCAAACGGTGGCACTGGTAGGAGAGACAGGAGCGGGAAAATCCACCATTGTCAACCTGCTCTGTCGGTTTTACGAAATCAATTCCGGCGAAATCCTGATCGATGGAGAGAATATCCAGGATCATACGCAGATCTGGTTGCAGAGCAATCTTGGGTACGTGCTGCAGCAGCCGCACCTGTTTTCTGGCACGATCGAGGACAACATCCGCTATGCAAACCCCTCTGCCACGCGTGAACAGGTGATTCGCGCCGCAAAACTGGTGCATGCCGATACCTTTATTGAAGCGATGAAAGATGGATACGATACCCAGGTGGGAGAGGGCGGCGGCCGGCTTTCCACCGGCGAAAAACAGCTGATCTCTTTTGCGCGGGCGCTTTTGAACGATCCGGCCATCTTTGTGCTGGATGAAGCCACCAGCTCCGTGGATACGGAAACCGAGCAACTGGTACAGCGGGCCATCAAAACTTCCTTAGAAAACCGCACCAGCTTCATCATCGCCCACCGCCTTTCCACCATTCGTGACAGCGACATCATCCTGGTGGTGCGCGATGGCGCCATCGTTGAACGCGGCACGCACGTTTCTTTGATGGAGCAGCGCGGGTACTATTACCGGTTGTACACCAACCAGTTTAGCAGTGAATCCGCAGCAAAGGCATTTACCAATGCAACCAGTTAAACAGGTGCAAAAAAGAAAGAGCGGGCAGAAAAACTACCCGCTCTATTTCTTTTTCTCAGGATTGTTCATAGATTGCCGTCACTTCCGGTGTTGGTCGTCCCTCTTCATCCGCCAGAATCAGCGGCGGCACAATTTGTAGCCCCGGCTTGCCGTGTAGCACAGCCGATACCAGCACAAGATTGGGTTCGCTTTTTGCACGCGGCTGGACTAGCCGAAGATGCTTTGGCTCCAGCTTCACCCGCAAAAGCTCTGCCATCAGCTCGGGCAGGCGGTTGGGGCGATAAACCAAATACAGTTTTCCGTTGGACCGCAGAGCGCGCGCCGCTGTTTCAAGCACTTCTCGAAGCGTAGCGCAGCATTCAGTTTTGGCGATGCGCTGCGATTCCCGCACCGCAGGGTCGCACCCCAGCTTTAGATAGGGCGGATTGGACACCACCACAGTATAATTTCCCGGTTCCACCATTTCCGGCTGGCGGTAATCCCCCTGTCGGATCTCTATGTATGCCTCCAATGCATTGATTCCAACATTGCGATGTGCCAGCTCTGCCGCGCGCGGCTGTATCTCAATGCCCACGATGTGCTTGACGCCATAGCGTCCATATAACAACAGCGGCAAGATGCCATTGCCGCAGCCCAGATCCAGCACGCGCGCATCGTTGCGCATGCGCGCAAAATGGGCCAGAAGCACCGCATCCGTTCCAAAACAGAAATCCTCTCGGTTTTGAATCATCTTCAGCCCTGCCCGGCCAAGATCGTCCACACGCTCGCCGGGTGCCCTCAGCCATTGCTCGCTCATCTTAGCGCCTCTTTTCCAAATCCCAAAGGCAGTAGCTCCGAAAGCATCCGTACCTCTACTTTGGAAAGATCATGATTTGCACTGATCACCCGAAGATCACCAAATTCCGCCAACATTTGCCGGCATGCGCCGCATGGATACGCAGGCAGTGCGCCACTCCCCACGATTGCGATATCGGTAAACCGCCGTTTTCCTTCGCTGATGGCCTTGCAAAGTGCCGTCCGCTCTGCGCAGATCGAAGAGCCAAAGGCTGCATTTTCCACATTGCATCCGATATACTGTGCGCCGTCTTCACAGCGCAGGCATGCGCCTACCGCATAATCAGAATACGGCGCATAGGCGTTTTCCCTGCCTTTCAAAGCACTCTGCAATAAGCTTTTTTGCAATCCTTCCTGCATTTCAGCACCTCTTCCTTTTTTGAAGAATGGAAAGGCGGCGCAAAAGCGCCGCCATCCAATTTGCTTTGATCTCTGCGGGTATCCCGCAAAGCCATCCAACGCGCCGATCTTACTCCGGCTGAGGAGCATCTACCGGGCAGGTCGATGCGCAAGCGCCGCAATCGATGCATTTTTCCGGATCGATTTCATACGTCGCATCGCCTTCGCTGATGGCGCCCACCGGGCAATCTGCTTCGCAAGCACCGCACTTGATGCATGCATCCGTAATCTTATAGGCCATTGGAATACACCTCCGTTTTTCTCTAAGCTTCTTTGTTCATTGTATCCACCTTACCGCTATTTGGCAAGGGTGAATTCCCCGCTGCCCGCGCTGCGTTTCTGCGCCGGCGCCGCCGCTTTGCGCTTTGGCTCTTGCCCTGGCCAGGCGCCGGCTGCGCCGCCTTCTCCTTTGCATCTTGGGATTGGTTTGGCACATCCTTGGCGGGCCGGTTTTTCTTTGCGCTCTGTTTTGATCCCTTCTTCGTCTCAGCGTGCGCACCTTCCGGCGCATGTTCCCTTTGTTCCTTTGAATGTTCTTTCTTGGGCCGGCGTTTTCTGCTTGGCCGATCTCCCTCCTGGGCAGTACCTGCGCCGATCTTTTTCTTTGCTTCGCTCGAAAGCTCCACGCGGAAATTCGAATAAAAATCCGCCTCTTTCTCCCTGTGCACCGGCGTTTTACCCGAAAGCTCATCCATCGTATACGTGCGGAATTCCACAAGATCATTTTGAGTCAGGCGTACCTTCACGGACTTTGTCAAAAGATTGCGCTCTACCACCACCCCGGTGCCGTCCGGCGTTTGAATCTGTGCGTTGTTTTTGGGCACTTCTTTATTGGCCTCCTCGTAATAGGCCTGTTCGTATCCAAGGCAACACATCAACCTTCCGCACAGTCCGCTGATCTTGGTGGGGTTTAAGCTGATGTTCTGCTCTTTTGCCATCTTGATGGACACCGGTGAGAATTCGGACAGAAACCGTTTGCAGCAAATCTGGCATCCGCACCGGCCAAGGCCGCCCAGCATCTTTGCTTCGTCTCGCACGCCAATCTGCCGCAGTTCGATTCTTGCCCGGAAATGGTGTGCCAGATCTTTGACCAAATCTCTAAAATCCCCTCTACCATCCGAAGTAAAGTACAAGGTGATCTTGCTTCCATCAAAAGAGTATTCCACATCCACAACCTTCATATCCAGGCCATGCTCCACAATTTTACTTTCCAAAGTGGAAATTGCGCGCTGTTCTTTTTGCGCGTTGGCCTGTATCTGTGCCAAATCCTCCTGCGTAGCGATGCGCAAAACATTTTTTAAGGGCGCTGTTATCTGAGCATCTTCCACCTCGGTTCGGGCCATCGTCACTTCGCCGTATTCCGTGCCGCGCGCCGTCTCCACGATCACGCCCATGCCCTTTTCAATTTCCAGCGCACCCGGATTGAAATAATATGTTTTATTCGTCTTTTTAAATTTGACGCCCACTACCGTCTTCATTCTTTTCCTCCTGTATCCTGGCGGCGATACTGCCATAGATCTGCCGTTTGCCCACATTGGCCTCCGCCAAAGCAAGGCACGCAGATAATGCCCGAATCCACTGTGCTGCGCGGTAAGCCTGTGCGCGCTCCTGCTCCGTTGCATCCTCTACGCAGATCATCTGCCCCAGAACTTCAATCATGGCATTCAACACCGCAGCGGCATCCTCCGGCCGCTGTGCCAGGATCGATTCCATTTTACTATATTCCTTGGAAAATCCCAAGCTTAGGCTTTCTTCCACCGCTTTTCTGAACTCCGGCGAAAGGCTTGTGGCCTTCTCTGCCGTGGATTGCCTCCCACACCGCGAAAGGATTGTGGGCAACAGGCGTTCCCGATTTTCGGTAAAGAGTGCAAAGGCACACCCTGTCCATGGCTCTTCCAACGCTTTCAACAGCGCGTTTTGCGCCGCGGGAACCATTTTATCCGCTTCCAGGATTGCCACAAATCGCTTTTCCCCCAGATGCGGTTTTACGGAAAGTTCCGCGCACAGCCAGCGGATTTGATCCACTTTGATGCTGGCTTCCTTTTTTCCGCCTTCGCTGCGCCGTTCTACCACCAGATAATCCGGATGATTTCCTATCTTCAACAGATGGCATGTTTCACAGTTTTTACAGCCGCCATTGGGACACAAATGCCGTTGCGCACACAAAAGTGCCTGCTCTGCCATGCTCCGCTGCGGGCAAACGACGACCTGCGCATGCGCGCTCAAATCTCTGCCCTCCGCTCAAACGCCTTCCAGATGCGCTCTGCCACCTCGTCTACCGTGCCGTTCGCATCGATCTCCACAATATGCGCACCTCCGCTTTGGCACAGCGCGCGATATCCCTGTTCTACTCGCGCAAAGAACGGTTCCGCTTCCCTCTCCAAACGGTCTTGTTCCTGCGCATTGCGACGCGTCTTCGTCACAGAGGCGTCCAGCATCAGGAGAAAGGTGAGATCCGGCTGCAGACCGTCCAGTGCCAAGGCATTGGCCGCACGCACCGCCTTCTCCCCCAGCTCCCTGCCATAGGCCTGGTAGGCGATGGAACTCTCCAAAAATCGGTCGCAAACGACGTGTTTTCCATGCTGCAATGCCGGGCGGATGGTTTGACGCACATGTTCTGCGCGCGCCGCCGCATAGAGCAACATCTCACACTCTGCGCTCATCGCGTTCTCCTTATCCAGCAGTAGATCCCGAATCTTTTCCGCCACCGGCGCGCCGCCAGGTTCCCTCGTAAGGATGTACTCCATGCCATGAGCCGTCAACGCCTCGCAAAACCGATGAATCTGTGTGGTTTTCCCCACCTTGTCCGGCCCTTCAAAGGTGATCAATAACGGTTTTCTCAAAGTGTGCTTCCTCTCTTTTTCTGCCTGTTTTGGGGCTTAGCCCAAAATGCATTCATCCATTCCAATGGTTTACATTTTAGTATACGACCATCTGCTTCTGTGCACAAGTTTTATCTACCATATACGCATATAAGCTTTGCAGCCTCATTTTCCGTTGCGTCTGCCATTCTTGCCGTGCACATTTTTTTGTTTTACACGCAGTTTAACCCTCTTCTTTGATCAGCTGCAGCAGCAATGCATAGAGCTCTCCAATGCTTCCCGCAAAATAATCGGGCTGGTAAGGTTCCAAATCGCACCGCGGGGCAAAGCCGTATGTCACGGCCACCGTGCGCGTGCCTGCCGCTTTCCCTGCGCGGATATCTCCCGGCATATCCCCAATCATGATGCATTTATCCGGATTCAACCCCAGCGTTTGGATGCGCTCACACAGCACCTCTGCCTTTTCCTTTGCTGCATGGTTCCAATCCACCCTGCCCATCAGATGCGTCAGCCGGTCGCGTATCCCGTGCGAGCTAACGCTTTCCTCAATATTTGCAACTGCGCGCGCAGAGCATACATCCAGACAGCCTCCAGCGGCGATAAGGCCATCCATCATTTCCAAAGCCCCTTCAAATAACGGCGGAAATCCGTGTTCTGCACGGATACGCGCAAAATGAGGATGCATTCTTTGAAAAATCTCCACATCCTGTTCCGGCGTGATGCCATAATCCCTCTGGTACCAATCGTGGTCAAATCCATCCATATGCCGCAGGATCTCCTCTTGGGGAATCGTCTTTCCTGTGACTTCCTGCACCGCATAGTACATTGGCAAAGCGTCTGTGGCAGCGCTGTCAAACAACGTGCCATCCAAATCAAAGATTAAGTGAAGCATCTCGTTTTTCTCCTCATCTCTTTTTCATTCCATTTTTATCATGCACAATCGGCACATTTTATACGCCCAGAAGCTTTAATAGCAGCGCGCGCAGCTCTTGGATGGAATCCACTAGATAGTCAGGCGCAGAGGGTTCCAAATACCACCGCGGCGCAAATCCGTAGGTTACGCCCACCGTCAGCGTGCCTGCCGTTTTTCCTGCCCGAACATCCCCCGGCATATCCCCAATCATCACGCACTGGCTGGCATCCATTCCAAGGGTGGCAATGCGCTCACACAGTACCTCTGCCTTTTCGCTCACCTCATGTCCCCAATGCGTCCTTCCCATCAGATGTGTAAACCGATCCCGCAGACCAAGCCGCGTCACATGTTCTTCAATGTTGGGGATGGCCCGTGCGGAACACACGTGCAATCTGGCGCCCTTTTCACGCAATTCATCCAAAAGCAAGATAGCGCCTTCAAATAACGGCGGTTCCCCGTGAATGGCATCATTTTTCTGGAAATTTTCGTGCATCTTTTTCCGAATCTCTATGTTTTGTTCCTCAGAGATCCCATAGGCCTTTAAATACCAGGTGTGATCAAAGCCATCCATATGCCTCAGTACTTCTTCGTGGCTCAGCTCTATTCCCGTTACATCCCGTATTGCATGCACCATTGGCCAGCCAGAGGTTGGAGCGCTATTTAACAACGTCCCGTCTAAATCAAAAATAAAATCCTGCATTTTTCCGTCTTTCCTTTCCCAAATTCCTCTTCAGTATACGAAAAAAAAAGCGCCAGGGAAAGGAGAATTCCAAAACCTTTGCGTTCGACCGCACAAAAATGCCTGAATACCCTGTGTTTTGGATTTTCAGGCATCCTGTGCATGATTTTTTTCAGTTCTTATCTTGTGATTATTTACTATTTTTCCTGATGCTGCATGTTTAGCAGCAGCTCTTTTAACTCTTCCATCGTATCCGCTAGCAGATCCGGCTCCCACTGCGCCAAATACCACCGGGGAGCATAGCCATACGTTACCCCTATTGTTTTGATGCCTGCATCTTTCCCTGCGCGGATATCCCCCGGCATGTCGCCGATCATCACACAGTCGTCAAGATCCAGATGTAACTCCGGTATAAAATATTTCAATACATCCGATTTTTCCTTCACCCCTGCACGATTTTCATCTGTACGCCCCATCAAATGTCCGAAATATTGGCGAATGCCCAGCCGCGCCATTTGCTCGTCAATATTGGCCACATCCCGGGCGGAGCAGGCATGCAACTCTGCGCCACTCTCCTGCAATGTGCGTAAAAGGTCAATCGTACCGGGAAACAGAGGTGGCTCATGGTGCGAAGTTTTATTCTTCCACCAGTTTTCCCGCATAATGCGATCTACATCCGCAGCTTCTTCTGGTGTCAGCCCATAGGGCTCGATAAACCACTTGTAGTCAAAGCCATCCAGGTGCATCAGCACCTCTTCGTGCGGGACCTCAATCCCCTTTACCTCGCGCAGTGCATCGATCACCGGTTTACCCGCCGTCGCGGCGCTGTCCAAAAGCGTGCCATCCATATCAAAGATAAAATGCATTTTTCCGCCCCCTCACATTTCAACTGAGTCCGACTCTCTATTATCAGTATACTAGAAAATTCTTCCTGTGTCCAAGCATTCCTCGCCGTAAACCGCTGTCACAATATCCTCAGCCCCCTATCAACCTCTTTAAGGCAATCGCATGCACACCATTGCATTTATCCTCCATTGAACCATGTTCTAAAACTGAAAAAGCTGTGTGCTGACTTCCATAGGCTACTGCTGTTTGTGGCTGCACCCTGCAGTCAATAAAAAAGAGCAACTCCAAAAGGAGTTGCTCAAAAATAGAATCCGGCAGCTATCTATCTTCCCGGGCCGTTTCCAGCCAAGTATTGTCGACGTATAAGGGCTTAACTTCTGTGTTCGGAATGGGAACAGGTGGATCCCCTTAGCTATCG
>CALVMT010000159.1 GCA_944347775.1 uncultured Clostridia bacterium
TGTTTTTTGCAATAAAGTCGCCTTGGAGGAGGCTTGCACGATGCTGCACAACGAAAATCCACGTGTAAAGATCCCTGCATTGGCGCATTTCACCCGTTCCGGATACGGGTATTTCACTCAACTTTATCAAACTTTGCAGAAAAGCACAAGGAGATGAGGGGGACGGGCGGTGGGTTCTCACCCGCGCCCGTCCCTTGCGGAAGCGGGGCGTGTGTGGTATCCTTTTCTCAGACTACACGGAGGGAGGAAACCCGCGATGACGAGAGAGGAAGCCGAAAAAGAATTGTGCCGTCTCTTAGAAGAAGCCGAAACGGACATCCAGGCTGGGCGCACCGTCCCCGCAGAGGAAGTGTTCGCCCAGCTGCGGGAAGAACTAGCACCCCGGAACATCGTCTACCTGACTGGGGACACCCACGGGCGGTTCGAGCGCATTGAGGTGTTCTGCAAGGAACGGAAGACAGGCATAGGGGATACCCTGGTCATTTTGGGGGACGCCGGCCTCAATTTTCACGGCAACCTGCGGGACACCATGCGGAAGCAGCTGCTCTCCGACCTCCCCTGCACGTTCTTCTGCATCCACGGCAACCATGAGCAGCGGCCAGGGCCAGAGCTGGGCTATGAGCTGTCCAGCTACCACGGCGGCCAGGTGTGGGTGCAGCCCCAGTACCCCAATATCGTCTTCGCCATCGATGGGGAGGTGTACGACTTCTGCGGCCACAGCTGCCTGGTGATTGGCGGGGCCTACAGCATCGACAAGCATTACCGGCTGGCCATGGGGTACGGCTGGTGGCCCGATGAGCAGCCCTCGCCCCAGGTCAAGGAAAAGGTGGAGCAGGTACTGGAGGAACGAAACTGGCAGGTGGACGTGGTGTTCTCCCACACCTGCCCTCTCAAGTACGAGCCGGTGGAGGTGTTCCTGCCGGGCGTAGACCAGAGCACTGTGGACAAGTCCACTGAGGAATGGCTGGACGCCATCGAATCCAAACTCCATTACGAGCGGTGGTACTGCGGCCACTACCACACGGAGAAGCAGGTGGAACGCCTGCGGTTCATGTTTGAGAACTACGCTGTGCTCCCCCACACCCTTTCCATTGAGGAAGAAAAAGCCCTCATCGCCAGGATGAAACGCCAGGCCGAGATGATGGAGACATTGGGATGGAATAGCGAAACGGAAGAGATGTAGGTACCACCGACGGCATCCCCTCCGTCATTCCGGCCATCCGCAAGGGCAAATCTGCGTTGTAATGTAAACCAAGGGGAAGCCGCACTCTTCCCCCATAGAAAAATCACCCGGTTTCGCCTGCTTGGGGAAACCGGGTGATTCTACAGTGGGTTTATGAAATTCGATCGCACCGCACGGTGATGCGGGAAAAACCGTCCAGCGTACAGGTGAACAAAGTCAAATCCCAATCGCCGGCGGCCATTTCCGCCACGTCGGCGCCAGAGAGCTGTTGTACTTGCGTCACCGTGTAAGCCGCGGTGACGCCCTCCAGGTCCGTGAATGACACCGCATCTCCGGCCTGGAGATCGCCAAGGGAGCCGAAATGCTCCCGGTAGTTGTGCCCGGCGATGATCAAATCGTCCCCCTGGGCAGAACCCTGATACCGGCAGGGGGCCAGCTTCAGTTTCTCATCGTCCCAGCTGTCCAGCACAGGGAGCTCCAGGGAAAGCGCCGGGATCTCCAGTTTGCCCAGCAGCTGGTGTCCGTACAGGGATGTGGCGACATCTTCCTCTGCCGGCCCCTCTGCATCGCCGGCCTGGGCAGGGGCAGGCTCCTGGTTTTCCCCGGAAGTTGCAACGGCAGTTTCCCGGGCAGCGCCCTCAGTCTGCCTTTGAAACTCCGCCAGCAGCTGCCGGGAGGCCCGCCCCGCCCGGGCGCCCTCCCACAGGTTCCAGCCGGCCAGGCCGGCGGCCAGCAGCAGGCAGGTTACCCCCAGCGCCAGGATTTTACTTCGCCATGTGCTTCGCATGATACCTCTTCTTCCTGCGGGCCCCCAGGGCCACCATGGTCACACCGCCGCCACCCAGGGGGGCGACAGGCCACCACAGCTGTCCGGTCTGGGGCAGATGGGGCTCGTCATCGTCAGGGGTGTCCGGTTTCTCGGGCTTTGGCGTGGGAGTGGGCGTGGGGCTGGGCGTACCGTCCGGGTTGGGGGTCGGGGTAGCCGTGGGGCCAGGGATCGGGCTCCCCTCGGGGGTAGGTGTGGGAGAGGCCGAAGGTGTCGGCGTGGGAGAAGGAGAACCGGAAGGAGTGGGCGAGGGTGTAGGTGTGGGTTTCGGGGTGGGAGTGGGGTTGGGGTGCCATTCCTTTCGGTTGGTGATGACAAACCCGGTTGTCGCGTCTCCTGTTACCGTGGTGACAAACCCCGGCACACTGGGCTCGCGCACAGAATAGCTGCCATTTGTGGGAAGATCGGTGAACGTGAACTCCCAATTGTTCTCCTCGCTGAGGACCACCTTGTCGATTACGGAGCCATTGTTCAGCAACTCCACGGTGATGGGCTGGGGCGTGCCGCTGGCCCACACTTTTTTGACACTCACCTCTGTGGTTTCCCCATCGTGGCCGATCTCAATGCCGCCGTTGGAACCCACGCCGCCGCCATATTCGGCTTGATTCCCCGTGATGGTGAGCGTGGCCACGGTTTGGGCCAGCGCTAAACCCTCCCCTACAGGGATAGCTTTCAAGGCCAGGCAGGAGCCTGAGAAGGCCTGCTCCGTGGCAAGCGGCTCCAATCCGGCATCCGGATACCGGGCGGCGGAGCCATCCACGCTGGGGTTGAGATTGGTTCCGGAAAATTCGGGGTATGTCACCGCCCCGTCCCGGTACCAATCCACCCGGCCGCCGCCCAGCATACGGGGCGCCAGCGTGAGTTCGTTTCGCCGGGTGGCCGTGGAGGTAAACACCAAATCATCCCCGGCGCCGGTGGCGGAATTTTCCGCAATTGCCGCCCCGTCGTTGATGTAGATCTTGCCTTGGCCTGTCGCGCAGAACCACAGCCCTCCGCCCTGGGTGGCGGAGTTCTCGCTAATGTAGGCATTATACATTTTCAAGGTGCTGTAGCCCTGGGTATTTCCCTCGCTGTACACGCCGCCGCCCTTATCGGAGGCGATGATATTCGTAATGGTGCCAGCGTGGAGGACGGAACCGTCGGAGAAGGAATAAATGCCGCCGCCCACATGGGCGCTGTTGCCAGTGATGGTGCCGCCGTTCATCGTAAAGCCTGTCTTGTATACGGGGACGCTGTCTCCCTCGCCAGCCATAAGCCCGCCGTCATAGACCGCCACAGCGCCGCCCATACCTTGGGCTGCAGTATTGCCAGAGATCGTCCCGCCGTTCATGGTGAAGTCGGCGGCGTTCTGCACAAACACAGCTCCGGCGGAGTCAGAACCCAGGGAGACGTTTCCGGAAATGGTGCCAGAATTTAAGGTAAATTCAGAGCGCTCCTCATTGATACCCGTCACGAACAGGGCCGTGCCCCGGCAGCCGGAATTGTTCGAGATGCTGCCTCCATTCATCGTACCGGTTGCCCCATCCCGCACCAGGAC
>CALVMT010000160.1 GCA_944347775.1 uncultured Clostridia bacterium
CAGTTGTGGAGCGGACAGATCAGAGAGAAGGCGGCTACTGTCTCTGGCGGTGCCGCTGCGATTGCGGCGGAGAGATACTGGTCAGTACGAAGAGGCTGAAAACGGGACTGTCACCGACTGTGGCTGTATCCCTGCGGATTCCGCCCGCAGAGGCCGTACTGCGGAGGATCGGGACGGCATGGCCTATTCATTAGGGCTAAAGGGTACTGGGCTACAACGCTTCCGAGAGACCCGCACCAGCGCTACAGAATGGGCAGCACTGAAATTGATGGAGGTTATGAGGGGTGACTGTAAAAGAATTGAACAGCTTTCTTGATATGAAATTGGAGCTAGATAATATCCCAAACACAAGAAAAAGTCTGCGAAAATTGTTTGCATCCAATTCTAGGCATAGAACGGCAATAGAAAAAACCCTAGAGATTCAAGCGGAAACATTGAAAGAAAGGATAGTTAGAATAGCATCTTGGATTGATGCCATACAGGATGAATCAATCAAGCGCCTTAGCGCCGGTAAAGGCCATTTACCCCTGTTGTCGTAAAAAATCTACCAACAGGGCGACCCCAAGGTCTGTGAGATAGCCGCCGTCAAGAATGAGGTCGCTGTACACTCGGGTGGGAAGAATATATTTGGATTCCTGGATACTGGCGGAGTGCAAATGGTACTCACCCACTGACCGCACGGTGCTTCCGTCCTGCCGGTTTGTGTTTCGCAGGATTCTGCGGTAAAGGCGCAACTCGGGATCGGCGGTAAGAAATAGTTTTAGATTCAGCCTTTGTCGCAACTGGGGAAAATATAAAACACTTAGCCCTTCAACAATCAAGTATCTGCTTTTTTTCGCCTGAGTGTCTATCTCCCGGAGTACTTGCTCCAGGTCCAGATAGACGGGATTACTAAAATCATGATAGGCTTTTTGAGAGATGGGGGAAACCATTTCCCCCAGACTTTTCACCAGATAGCTATCCAGGCATAGTACGTGGCAGCAGTCTTCTCCTAGATCTCGGGCTAGCCGTACCGCTAATGTGCTTTTGCCAGAGGAAGAGGGGCCGGCAATACCCACGGTATAGGACTTCATCTTTTGGAATCTCCCTTCTGGGGCAGGCAGACCATTCGGCCTGTAGCGACGTCCTTAGTTACTTGTATGGGGATACGGTAGATGCGCTCCATGTTCTCTTGGATGATGACCTGTTCCGCTGGCCCTGTGGCCATGATCCTGCCCTCATGTAGAACACATACCTTATGGCGGAACATCAAAGAATGATCTGGAAAATGGGTGGAAAGCAGTATCCCGATGCCCTGTTCCGCCATAGATTGGATGACCTCTAAACAGCGTATTTGGTTGCCGAAATCCAGATGAGAGGTGGGCTCGTCTAATACCAGGAAGCGAGGCTGCTGGGTCAATGCTTGGGCAAACAACACTAGCTGTCGCTCCCCGCCGCTGATCTCTAGATAGGACTTTTCGCTTAGGGCGGCCACGCCCATGAGCTCCAACATCTCCATGGCTAGATCATAGTCTTCTGATCCAGGTCCCCTGAGAGCTCCTAGGTAGGCTATCCGTCCCATGACCACCACGTCCAGAACTCGATAGGCGAACATCGGATGGTGCATCTGGGGTACATAGGCAAGGCGCTGGGCGAGTTGGACGGCAGTCATTTCCCGAGTAGGAATGCCATCAATGAGGATTTGGCCCCGGGAGGGGAGAGCTTGATTGGCTACACAGTTTAATAGGGTACTTTTCCCGGTGCCATTGGAGCCCAAAATAGCTAAAACCTCTCCCTCTGCCAAGGAAAAGGAGATATTTTCAAAGACCGGGGGGCCATCGGGATAGGAAAAGGAGAGAGATTCCACCGTTAGTTTCATGATAGTGTTTTCCTTTGCCGAATGATCATCAGAGTGAAGATGGGGGTTCCTACGATACCTGTAAGAATTCCGATGGGGATTTCCGCTGCCGAGAGGCATCTTGCGATATCGTCTAGCAAAATCAGCGCAGTGGCCCCTAAAAGGGCGGAAGCGGGAAGTAGACGGTTGTTATTGACTCCTACCAAAAATCGAGCCAGGTGGGGAATCACTAGGCCTACCCAGCCGATAGTCCCACTGATGCATACGGAAATAGCCGTTATTACCGTAGCCAGTAGGATGATGATCAGCTGACTGCGGCTTACGTTTACCCCCAGGGACTGGGCCTCTCGGTCTCCTAGGGAGAGAGCATTGAGCTTCCAGCGCATTAAAAGTAACCCACCACAGCCCAAAAGGACGGGAAACGTCACCGAGCCTAGGGAGGGGAAATCGATAGAAGCCAGGCTCCCCATGAGCCACATAGTGATGGCTGGTAGGGTTTCTAGGGGATCGGCCAAATATTTTAGCAAGGATAGGCCGGAGGAAAAGAATCCGCTGACGATGACCCCAGCCAAGACCAACATCAGGGTGCTGGAGGTTTTGAAGCACTTGCGGAGAAAATAGGCAGCTATGACTGCTGCTACTCCGAAAAATAGGGCACTGATCTGTATCCCCATGGCTCCCATACCCAGAAGCAGCGCCAAAGCCGCTCCAAATCCCGCTCCCGAGGATACTCCCAGGATATCGGGGGAAACCAGGGGGTTTTTAAACATTCCCTGGAATCCCGCCCCGGCAAGGGCAAGGGAGGCCCCCACCAGGGAACCACCCAACAGTCTGGGTAACCGCACCGAGAGTATTACTCTTTCCATAGTGGCATCCCAGGTATGAACCATGGGAAACACCTTGGACAGCAGGATTTTTATGACATTGTCCGGCGCTACGCCATACCGCCCGATCCCCAGGGAAGCCAGGAACACCGCGAGAAACCCAATGACCATGATCCAGAGTGCGCGGCGGCCTTGTGTTTTTCCTTGGTTGATGGGAGGGAATTTAGTTTTGGAAGGCATCTGCGTTTTCTTCCGTCTTAAGAATCTCGTTGGCCTCCTCCTGGGTCAGGTCATAATAGAAGAAGGTCTTATAAAAATTCTGGGTCTCCTTGACGATATCGATGTCTGTGAAATATTCAGGATACACTGCTACCGCGGCCCACAAAATCTGCATGGCCTCCTCGGCGCTATATCGATCCCAATAGAACACTCCGTTGGGATTGATGAACAGCTTGTTCTCCTTGACGGCTGTAACCTCTGCCCAGGTTGGGTTGTTTTTGATCTCATCTCGGAGGGACAGGGCGTTAGCGGAATCCTGGATAATGACAACATCAGGATTCTGGGCCAAAATCTCTTCCACGGACATCTCCTTGCCAAAGCTCTCGATTCCGGCGGCAGAAGCGGCGTTAATACCGCCTACGGCTTCAATCCATTCGCTGGCCATAGTATCCTTGCCATCGGTCTGAACAGCGGAAGTGCTGCCACTCCGCACATAGAGAACCACCTTCCGCTCTTCCTCAGGGATGGTATTTGCTACTTCTTTCAGCCGATCTCGGTTGGCCTGGAAGTATTCGTTAAACTTTTTGGCAATGGCCATCTGCTCCTCTCCAAAGATTTCAGCGGTCTTCTCGATCATCTCCTTCAGGCCATCGAAGTCGTCGAAGTGTAGATTTACCGTAGGGATCCCGGTGGAGCGAGCGCCCTCCACGTCCCGATCGTTGACGATAATTACGTCTGGTTTTACTTTGAGCATTTCCTCTACATTGATCTTGTCGTCCTCAATCAGAGAAGGAATATCGGTGATGGCTGGATTTAGCTTCTGCATCCAGGGAACGGTTTGTACGCTGGAGATGGTGCCTACCAAGCGATCCTGAACTCCTAGCAGTACCAGCACCTGATTGTTGGCGGCCCATACGTCTACCACAGTTTTAATCTCCTTGGGCAACGTCACTTGAACGCCATCCATGTCCACATAAATTCGACCGCCGTCGGCGTTATCCGGCGTTTTTTGTTCTGTCGAGGTAGAGCAGGCAGCCATGATGAAAAGCATCAATATGGCTAAAAGAAAGGTAGTACTCTTTTTAAGCATCGGTTTTCTCCTTTGTTGAATTTAGATAGTAATAGTATATAGTATCCTCCTGGGGATTGTCAAAATCTTCCGCCATTCCTTTTGCCGATGTATCGCAATAGCAATTTATATGACTGATTCGAAATGAAAAAAGATGGGAAAGGAAAGCTTTTAAAATGAACCCCAAAGCCTTGCAGTACATCATGGGCCATGCGAACATCACCATGACATTAGGCTATTACGCCCATGCGTCCTTTGAATCAGCTAAGGCTGAGATGGAGCATAGTGAGGCTGAAAAAGCAGCGACAGTCTCAATGGCTGCGTAGTAGTAAAGGCCGGGTTTACTACCCCTCTACTACTTTTGGCGGCAATTTCATGCCGGGACTTGCCACTATAATTGTTCCCCCATAAAGCAAATGGAGAAAAAGCCCATAAATACAGGCTTTGCCGCCATTTGCTGAGTTACATAGGGTTAGGTCAAATAATTGTTTCGAGATTCAAGCGGAAACATTGAAAGAAAGGATAGTTAGAATAGCATCTTGGATTGATGCCATACAGGATGAATCAATCAAGCGCCTTGTTGTATGCAAATATGTGGCCGGGATGACCTGGGAACAGACCGCTAAAGAATGCGGATATTACTCAGCAGAGAGCGCAAGCGGAGCCGTTAAGCGGTATTTGAAGAAGGAGGCTAAAGCTTCATGAACCATCAGGAGAGCCAGGAGCAGCAAGCGCTCTTTGAGTGGGCCGCCTATCATCCGGAATTGGAGCTAATGCACCATATTCCAAACGGAGGGAAGCGGAACCCCAGGGAGGCCGCACGATTGAAACGGGAGGGGGTGAAAGCCGGGATACCAGATATTTTTCTACCTGTCCCCCGCCGAGGCTGGCATGGCCTATATATTGAGATGAAGGCCCCAGATGGGAGATTGTCCAAGGCCCAGAAGGATATGCACCAAAAGCTATCCGAACAGGGCTATGCCGTGGCAGTATGCCATGGATGCGATGAGGCTGTCGAAACTGTAAAGAAATATATGTTTAAGTAAAGGAGAAATCAAAATGAACTGATGGAGCAGGGAATGATATTGATGCCGCCGTCAACGACTTCCCCCGCGCCGTTGATGGCGAAGGTCTGTTGGAAGATCATCGTATCCTTGTCGTCGGGATTGGAATTGCCGCCGAAGCAGAAGTTGCCGAGGCTGTAAACGATGTACTTGCCCTTGTACTGCTCGAGCCCGCCCAGTATGTGCGGGAGATGGCCGAGCACGAGATCCGCGCCGGCGACGATGAGGGCGTGGCCGTACTGCACCTGCGCGTTCGTCGGCTCGGCGCGCAATTCCTCGCCCCAGTGCATGGAGACGATGCCGATGTCGCTTGCCGCCTTTTCCTCGCGCACGCGCGCGGCGACCTCGTCGGCGCTGTAATCCCACTCCGTAAAGGCGAGGAAGCAGACGCGCACGCCGTTCTTTTCCTCGTACCAGGCGTTTTTGTAGCCCGCCGCGCCCATGCCGGCGTCCATGACGTTGGCGGCGGTGTCGTTGAGGCCCGCTTCCTTGAAATCC
>CALVMT010000161.1 GCA_944347775.1 uncultured Clostridia bacterium
TCTTTATCCTTCACCGGTATCCGGGCCGCTTTCCCCTCAATGGAAAACATTGAATAGGTTCCATCCTTAACCTTCTCCCACACTTCATCATCCGTCACATGGAAGCCGATCCACCAGGCTGTAGGCAGGCTGTTTTCTTCCAGGCCCATTGCCTTTAACTTCTCTGGGGTAAACACCACCGATTCGATCAGGACAGCCACGCCTCCCCTCTCGTGCATTTCCCCGCCATCCTTGTAAAGCTCCACATACCGGTAAGCAGCTGCCTCCAGCTCCTCCGGATCAATCAGATCCTTCTGCCAGTCTACAACCTGCTCCCCGTCCGTATCAACGGATACGTTGGCCCAGCCGAAGGCGTACTGTTTTTCATCATCGGACTTCTCAATGCGTATCCGGCCTTTGATCACTTCCTGCCCCGGCAGCCGGTCTACGGCTGGGTAGGTAATCATATCGGAAAATGATAACATTCCTGCTCCCTTCCTGTTGCGAGTTCGCAACAAAATACCGCTCACTGTAGCGTGGGCGGCTGTCGTATTTCCGTTATTTCTTTCTTTTTAAATCCACATGGACCCCTGGGATTTCCTGCCGGCTTCCAGGGGCCATCCAAACCAATTCACTCATCTTTTTGGCTATTTCTGGATCTTTTCCAATGTCTGAAACGGTTACATGATATTTTGACAGAAACCTCATATAATCTTCATTGGTCTGGATCGCTAAAAATTCTGCTTTCATTGAAGCTGTAAACATTACTGTATCATTCCTCTCACGTAATTCCACAAAGCCCTATTTTTCCGTTTCAAATACTCTGGATTTAACACGTAGGTTTTATACCCTTCCGCGAAAAATTCCGCAAACGCATTAGGATTCAATTCTCCATCTGAATATAGCGGAATTCCATATTCTATATAAGCTCTCCCTTGATAAACACTTACCAACTTTGGACTCTCTACCCTACTGACTGGATGTTCAAAGGTTTCTTCATCAGCAATATATTTTCCGCCTCTCAAAGAATCCCTCAAAATCTTTACAAACCGCTCATCCTGATAAACCTGAAAGTGCTCCTCCAGAATATGCGCCGCCTCATGGATAAACTCCCCTTCATCCAGCTCATCCGCCATATACACAATCCCAAACCGCTTATCTGTCCGGGAATTTCCAAAGGGCGACCTCCAGATATCCATCTCATCTTTCAGTATATCCTGATGGGCCTCCGGAATCAAGTCCCATTCCTTCCAAATCTGCTCCTGGGCCTCTGCCGTGATGTGCTCATCGATCGGCGGAAGGTATTCCGGAACTGGAACCGCGCCGGTATAAGGTTCTCCTGTAGGCTCATACGCAATCGCGCAGCGGCAGCGCGGATGCCAGGGCGGAGTCCCTAAATCCGCCGGAAGCTCCTGACCGCTTTTCTTGGCACAGCGCCTGCAGACGCGCTCATCATCCGCTGTACTGCCAATCCTGCGCATATCCCCCAGAACCCCCTGCTCCTGGGCCTGGCGGATCGCCTGGGCATTTCCCTGATTGTAGGCGGAAACCAGCTCCGTCTCCGCAATCGTATAGGCCCTCTGCCTGTGCTGCCGTTCTGCATACTTAACCGCCATTTCCCTGGCCTGCTTCTGGGCGCTCTCCGCTTTCATCCTGGGATGCTGCTTTATCAGGTTATCCCGGATTGTTTCGTAATACCGCAGGTTCGCAACTGCCTGGGGTCGGTTTAAGCCAACACAAGGGCGAATCACCCGGGACAGTTCATCCACCGTATACCTGCCGTCCACAGCCCGCCCGATCATAGCCCGGACAGCCTCCCTCTGCTCCTCTGTTACTGCGGTAATCAGCTCCCCCGAATGTTCCCTGACCCATTTACGCACACCATTTGTAACAGGAGAAAATTCAAAACCCTCCAGGGCAGCTGTTACCGGCTCGTCCTTTCCACCTGCCTTTATGGCGGCCATCCATACCGGGACAAACGATGCCGCAGCCATCACGGAATAATCCTGCTGCCATGCTTCAAATGTTTCCTTGTCAATATCCCCGTTTAAAATCGCTTCACGGATTTCCCGATAGGACAGCGCCTCAGACTGATCGTCCCATAGCCTGGCCAAGATCTCAACTGGCTCGTCTAAGTGGGAATCCACATAATCGGAGAGTTTCTGAAGGATATCCTGCTGCTTTTTAGACTTATACAGGATTTTCGCTGGCTGCCGGTATAAAAACATCCTCCATCACCGCCTTCCCAGGCGCTTCCTGGCTGCTTCTATCGTTTCAGGATCATCCTCTTTCGGCTCTGTACCTCTGCCAGCCCCAGAAGCAGGATGAGCAGGCACCGGTCTTTGTTCCGTCCGCTCCGGCAGCCGCGCCGCCTCCCTCACATAATCCTCCAGATCTTCATCTGGAAGCAGGATACCGGAGGCAGACATTTTCTGAAGGAAATCCCCTAAGATACCAAGATCAATATGCTCCACATCACCGTGAACAAGCTTCGGGTAATCCGTAATCCCTTGAAAATGCTGGCCGTTTGCCTCAATCAGCCTCGGAATTGCCTGCCGGTTAAATACCTCACAGATAATATCCAGATAGGTCTTAATGGCCTCCTTAAACAGCTGGGATTTGTCAGAAGAAAGGGCATAACTTCCAGTTCCCTGGTGGCCTAAAAGGATAAAATCTGCCATCACCGTCATGGCAATCCGGGTATCGTACCGGTTGATAATGGCATTAGTGTCAAATTGCCGACTCCCTCCGGTACTCAAAAGCTCCAGTTTATACCCAAATGGGAGGATTACCCCTTCCTCCTCATCCCGGCGGATGTTTTTTACATATCTTTGAAGCTCAGCCTTCAGCTGCTGCATCCGGGGTTCATTCTTGAAAATATCTACCTTCTCCGGCGCGGTGATAACTGGAAGCCCGGCCAGATCCCTCTCGATGCCGATCCCTTCAATTTCCTGTATCCTGCGCTTGAAATACCAGCTACGGTACGCGCTGCGCAGGATACTCCTCCCTTCCGGGTTATCCTTCCTGGATTTTGTCCGGAACAGGAGCGCTTTGCCCATAGGGATTTCCAGTATGCCGTAATCCGGAGGCGGCAGCTGCCGCATGGCAATCAGGTTGTCATTCGTGTCATAAACCCACTCATACAGCGTTTCCTGTGCCCGGATAGGGAGTTTCTGCCATCCGATCAGGCCGTCGTTATACTTGGATGAGGAAGCCAAGCTCCGGCCTCTGCCCAGGCGGCGCTTATAGACGATCTCATGGAATGACCACCCATAGGTCAGAAACGACAGGATCTCGGAAATCGTATCCGTCCAGGTATCCTGCATATCGTTGCGGCATTGGTCTACAAACTCCGCCGCCTCTGCATCCTTTTCCCCTGGCCCCGCCGGGTCTACCCGCCAGGAAGCCTGGCGCAGGAGGAGTTCAACTGCCGTCAGCACCGCGCCAACTACATCATCATTTTCCGACATTTCGCGGTAAACTTCGACACCCTTCCAGCCTCTCAGTTCCGGCAGAAACTCTTCGTAAAAGGTTCCGCCATAACGCTTCTGCCCCAGGCGGCCATATTCTTTTGACATCTTTCTGCCTCCTATCCTCTCCAATAACTGTCTTTTTTGAGCCCTGGCTCCACGAGCATAAGAAACGGCTCATCCGGATCGTAAAGGGCCATTGCCAATGCGTCCGCAATATCCGGCGAGGATAATCCCCGCTTCTTCATGTCCTCCTTGCGCTCCAGTTCAATCTTACCGTCTTTATTTACCCTGTATTTCCGATTGCTCAGCTGGGCAAATAAGGCATCGTCATCCGGCAACTGAAGCCTACCATCCTTCAGATACTTCCTTACCTTGCCCCACATAAGACCGGTACTGTTGCTGTATTCCACAGGGTCATCTTCGTCTACCTTGCCGCCAGCCCCGCCAAAATGACTTTCCAGGATTTCAAGGTCCAACTGCGGGATATCCCCGCAGACTTCTGCCTGCGCCAGGTCATCCGGATTCAATCCAGCCCGGAAACAGCGCTCCCTCCATACTTCCTCCGCGATCTGTTCCTTCAGGTCATAAAGGTTATCGTACACGCCAACGCCCAGGCCGTCACAGTCCACCTTGACCCTGATTGTATTGACCGCTTCTTCCAGTGCAAGGCGCTTAACCATCATCACCCCATACCCGGAAATTTCCGTAGTGCGGTTGTGATGGTATATTTCAAAGGGTAAAGAAACCGCTTTATCCCCCAGCGGATACAGCACGGAACTGTCATCCCCATAGCGGGCTACGTCTATCCCGATATCAATCCTGGAAAACCTGGCAGAGGCCGCGGGAAGCTTTGCCGCAGCCTCGCACCACTCCATTGCAATCAGGCTGTCCGGAATGGATTTCGGGAACTGGCCGGCCACCCGCACCCGGAAGACATCGGAATCTTCTCCGAACATCTTGATGATCTGGTCTACAAACTTTTTCGACACATGGATGCTGTCCCGCCCATCTACATGGATGGCATTATACTCCTCTCGGTTTTTATGGTGGCTGTCATAGAAAAATCCTGTCAGCCTGGTAGGGTTCCCCATCATCAGGAGTTTCGCGTCCTCCCCTGTCATGGCACCCAAAACCGGTTCAAATACCTTATCTGAAACACCGGAGGCCTCATCAATGATATAAAGCACATGATCCGCGTGGAATCCCTGCAGAGCCTCCGGGCTGGTAGCTGTCCGGGGTACCGCGAACCATTCCTCCGGATAGCCTTTCATATAAAGCTTTTCCTTTGTCCATATCAAATCACCTTTCAGAGCCGGGTTATTGCGCAGCCATTTGCTAATTTCCGCCCATAGCACATCCATCAGCTGGTGCTTAGTGGGGGCTGTGCATGGAATTTTGGGAAATTCACGGGTGCAGAGGAACCAGATTACCGCCCAGGCCTCCACCGCTGACTTCCCGATTCCGTGCCCGGAGCGGACAGAAGTCATAGGGTAATCCCGAAGGCTGCGCAGAATGTCCCGCTGGTTTGGGTCAGGATTTACCCGGATCACATCCTCCACAAAATAGACCGGCTCACCCGCATAGAATAGAATTGCCTCTTCACTCAGACTCTGCATTGCTTTCACCGCCTTCACTGTCCTGCGCCCGTTTCCGCTTTTCATAAGCTTCCATAATGCTCTGCGCCAGCGTCTGCTGCGCACTGGTTCCAAAGCCCATGTGATCCGCCAGCCAGTTCATGGCGGCTGCGGCATCATAAAGTTCGATGCTTGCTCCATCCTTACCCATCTTGACCTTCTTAATCACATGCCCGTTGACCTCCGAAGATTCTTTAAACTTTACATAATTAACCTCCTTCATCACCGGTTCGCCCGTTTTCTTGTCCACAACCGGGCCAAAGGGCCCCATTACCGGAACTTGCTCCCGGCCAAAGGCCACGAAATCCGTAATATTAGCCATCGCCACATCCAGATACCATTGAAAAATGTCATGCTCGTTAAAAAGCTGGGTTTCCATGCGTTCCTTTTTCAGCCGGTTTACCTCATCCCGTACCTTAACATTTCTTAACAGCCTCGAACCCGCTGCCATGGCCGTTTGGTAGCTGCACTTATATGCCTTCTGGTAAGCGGTCGTTGCGCTGTCTCCGAACGCCCGAAATATACAGAAAAGCTGCTGTTGGTCGGTTAATTCCAGATGTTCCATCGCCTGGCCCACCGCCTCCCTGACAGCTGATTTTTTGGCTTTCCGAACGTTCGCTTTCTTTTCCGAACGCTCGTTATTTCTATCCGAACGTTCGCTATCTTT
Source organism: uncultured Clostridia bacterium (assembly GCA_944347775.1). Taxonomy (GTDB): domain Bacteria; phylum Bacillota; class Clostridia; order Christensenellales; family Christensenellaceae; genus QANA01. The sequence continues at coordinate 5,754 of CALVMT010000161.1, forward strand.
TACCGAACGTTCGCCATCCCACCGGTAGGTCGATTTCCAACGCCGGACCGTTCCGGAAGGCACATCCAATGCCTTGGCGCTCTCCACCAGCGGCTTACCTTCCTGATCCATGGCCCTGGCCGTTTCAA
>CALVMT010000162.1 GCA_944347775.1 uncultured Clostridia bacterium
GAACTTACTCCTAAAATCAGAAAACAAATAAACACTTACAGGACAGAAAGAAAATTTTCCTACTCAGGCATATATAAGACCTTAAAATATTGGTTTGAAGTGCGAAATGGTTCTCTCGATAAAGCCAATGGGGGTATTGGGATAGTAGATTACGTGTACGATGACGCGCTACTTTATTGGAGAGCCATATGGGAAGCACAGCAACAAAATCAGGATATTAAGATAGAAGATTATGTTCTTCCCACAAGAGAAGTGCGGATTCCGCCTCCTAAGCGCGAACCAATGAAACATTGTAGGAAATTATTCTCCTTCCTAGAGGAGGAAGTTGATGAAGAGTAAATACGAAGATCTTGCCGCAGTGGCTCAAGTTATAGGTTGTGTTTTTAATAATAGCTCGCTGCTTGATGATACAGACAAGTATGTGATTAGTGAACAAGACTTCGCTGATGATTTTCACAGGATTATCTTCGGCAGTATTTATAATATATATCTGACAGGTAGTCAGGTTAATATAGATGCGATAGTTGACTATTTGGAGAATAGGCCGAAGTTTAACGCAATATTTAAACAAGGTAAAGGTGTTGAATATATACTTGAAGCGTCTCAAATAGCGCAACAGTCTACCTTTAATTATTATTATACTCGCTTAAAAAAATTCTCTCTACTGAGAGCTTATGACAACTTCGGACTTGATGTTTCATTTTTATATGACCCAAACAATATTCTAGACACTAAGAAAAAACAACAGCAAGAGGATTGGCTAGATAATACAAGTCTTGTAGAGATAGCTAGAACTATTGATACTAAGATAGATGAAATCAAAAGTCAGTATGTAGACGAGGATTTGGGCACTGGATATCAGGCCGGAGATGGGATAGACGAGTTAATTGCCGATTTGGAGAAACATCCAGAGGTCGGTATACCTCTCTATGGGTCATATATTAATACGGTTACTAGAGGAGCACGGCTCAGAAAATTCTACATACGGTCAGGCGCTACGGGGATGGGCAAGACAAGAGCAATGATTGCCGACACTTGTAATTTTGCGTGTAACAAAATCTATCATGACCAGTTTGGATGGATAAACAATGGAACTTCACAGCCTACTTTATTTATTGCTACAGAGCAAGACAAAGGCGAAGTTCAAACCATGATGTTAGCTTTTCTCTCTAATGTAAATGAGGAACATATATTAAATGGTCTTTACGAAGAAGGAGAGCGAGATAGAGTTATTGAGGCTGCTAAAATCATAAAAAATAGCCCTCTATGGATAGAAGAATTGCCTGATTTTTCTCTTGACGACGTAGAAAATAAAATAAAAAAGCATATCCGTGAGCACGATGTACGCTATGTGTGTTTTGACTATTTGCAAACTTCCCTCAAGATACTTGAAGAAATAAGCAAGAAGTCAGGCGGAGTCAAGCTAAGAGAAGATAATATTCTCTTTATGCTTTCTGCGAGACTCAAGGATTTAGCAAATCAGTATGGCATTTTCATTATGTCAGGTACATAGCTAAATGCTTCTTATCAGGATAGCGAGACCCCTGACCAGAATTTACTGCGTGGTGCAAAGAGCATTGCAGATAGGTGTGATGTGGGAATGATTCTCTTGGGAGTGACGAATGAAGACTTGGTTAAATTAGAACCAGTTCTTGCTAGTTCGCCCAATTTTAAGACGCCTAATCTGAAACTATCCGTCTATAAAAATCGTAGAGGCTCATATAAAGGTATTTATCTATGGTGTGATGCCGACTTAGGCACTTGTCGTATACAGCCTCAATTTTGCACTACATGGCATCATGAATTAGTTAGTATAGAAGATATTAAGGTAATAGTAGAAGAGGAGGAGGCTCCTTGGGAGAGCAAGAGAAAGAAAGACTCGAAAGGATAACCAAGACAATGGAGCGATTAAATATCGTTCTGAGTGACCAACGAAGCAACTGGAAAAATATAACTTACGTACTTAATAAACTCGCTGAAGCGTGGGAGGAAAAACTTAATGAGCAAGATAAATGATGGACTTGAATATCGTATGAATAAAAAGTTCTTTGACGCTATTCTTGGAAAGAGGACAGAAGCGGAAAAAAGAAAGAATTCAAAAGATTATGTTATAAGTGTTATAAATAGAGAATTTGGGCTGAAAGGAACCGTAACTCACGTCTCAATATATTCTGACTAAAAGCCATGTCAAGATATTATAATAAAGACGAGCTAAAACAATAGCTCGAAGTTGAGCAGATATATGATTTGTTAGAGATGTGGGGCGGAGAACCGGAATACACAGATAAAGGTATCGTTGCTCACACCATCTGTCATAACGCCATAGGGCACGGTTCCCGCAAGCTCTATTATTATAGCTCGACACGACTCTTTATCTGCTATACCCATTGCGGAACTTTTGATATATTTGATTTATGTATCAAGATAAAAAAGATACAAGACGGAGTTGATTGGAAACTCTATGACGCAATGGCTTTTATTGCCGACTACTTTGGTTTTAGTGGAGTAGCAGTAGAAGAGCAGGAAGATAATAATAGAGAAGCAGACTGGAAAATGTTCAAGCGTCATGATTTTATTCGTGAAATAGAACGACCACATATTCAACTTCCAGAATATGATAAACATATTTTATATAAATTACCACAACCTCGCATCTTGCCTTGGGAAAAAGAAGGAATAACTAGAGAGATTTGTTTAGATAACTATATTAGCTATTATGCTGGTGGAGAACAGATAGTTATTCCGCATTTTGATGTAAACAATAGATTAATAGGTATTAGAGGAAGAGCTTTATCTGATGAAGAAGCTGAACGCTTCGGGAAATATCGACCTTTAAGAATTGGAAAGACTCTTTATAGTCATCCACTTAGTATGAATTTATATAATCTAAACAAGAGCAAAGAGAATATAAGAAAGGCTAGAGCTGCAATTATATTTGAGAGTGAATTTTCGCTCTAGTCTGCTTTTCCAGTTGCCACTGGGGTTCAGTTTATAAACTGAGCTAACGGGGAAGCCTAAAATTTTTTTAAAATCAAGGTAATCCCGTGGGAAAATTTGTTTAATGTATTAGATACAACTTTCATGTAATAATGAAAGGTGGTATGTATCAAATGAAAGAAAATACTAACAACGTTATTTATGCCTACAAAAGAAAATCTACTGGCAAAATTGTCTATATAGGATAGACAGTTAATTTGACAGAAAGACATAAGGTCCACACTAGGTATGATCCATTTAATCCTCATACTAGGGAATATGAATACCCTTTAAGCCGAGGTATTAGAAAATATGGAGCAAATGAATATGAATTGATAGTGCTTGAAGATAATATTCCGCGTGAAGAGCTTGACAAAAGAGAAAAATATTGGATAGAATATTATAATACCTATTGGGATGGATACAACCAGTCTATTGGAGGAACGTATCCAACTAAGCCAATTTTTACAGAAGATCAAATAGATACTGTGATTGAAATGTTAAGAGATGAAAGTTATTCTTATTAGGATATTATAAATAAAACCGGCATTTCTATGACCCATATCTACAATATTAATATAGGGGCCAGAAGAAAAAGAGATAATATAGACTATCCAATTCGTAAGTCAAATGTAAAAGGCACTAAGGGACTCAAATTAACGCCAGAGCAGAATTTAGAAGTTCATAAATTATTAAAAAATACTTCCAAGACTTTTTCTGAAATAGGTAGAATGTTTGGAATTGCTAGTGATACAGTTAGCGATATAAATAGAGGAAAAACTAAATCGTATAAATTAGAAGATTGGAATTACCCAATTCGTTCTTTAAGTCAAGCTAGAGCAGCAGGAAAGTCTATTTTAAGCAAACAACAAGTAGAGGAAATCGTAGCTTTATTATTTGACTCTTCTTTAACTCTTAATGCTATAGCAAAGAAATATTAGGTATGTCCTTCTACTATAACTAATATTAATAATGGTAAAACCCTTAAATATAGATTAGACAACATAGAATATCCAATCCGAAAATAATAATACATTAAACAAATAAACCTGTATCGACTATTCCGTTAAAGGAAGTAGGGCTACTATTGGCACGTAGTTCGAAACAGCAGCTAAGTTTGAAACTTAGGAAGAGATAGTCAGTACCATTGGAAACAATGGAATAATATGGAAAAGAGCTGCATGAAGCTACAGAGCTTCTACGGGCATGATAATGATATTTCTGTAGCTGTGTGCGGAAGTGCGGTATCGAGTTACCACATATCTCTCTTACAGGAGCTTGGAGTCACGGAAATTATCATTGCTTTTGATAGACAGTTTGTGGAGATAGGCGATGATGAATTTAAGCGTCTAAAAAATAAACTGATTCATATCAATAAGAGATATGGAACCAAGGTAAGAATCTCCGCAATATTTGATAAGAATATGATATTACCGTATAAAGATGCCCCCATTGACCAAGGTGCGCAGATATTTGAAAAGCTACTAAATGAAAGAATTATACCTGAATAAAGGAGGAATAAATATTTGGAATATACCTTAATAAGTTAGCAAACAGTACAAGATCCTCTAGAATAGGTCCTCCTAAATAGAGGAATATAGCAAAAAGATATATATAATTACTTAAATCCGACAGAAGAAGATGAATATCCTCCTACAGATTTAATGAACATAGAGGAAGCCGCGCAACTACTAATCAAGCATTTAAGTGATGAGCGTTCACGTATTTTCGTCTAGGTGGACAGCGATGCGGACGGGTATACAAGCTCCGCGCTACTACTCAACTATATTTATGTAATGTTACCGACCGCTATAGATAGGATAAGCTACGACTTCCATAGCGGCAAATAGCATGGTCTAAATATAGATAAGATACCTGCGGGAACGAGCTTAGTGGTTGCGCCGGACTCGTCTAGTAATGACTACGAGATACATAAATAGTTGCGAGATAACGGGATAGATGTTCTTGTATTAGACCATCACTAGGCAGATAAGATCTCTGAATATGCCTGTATAGTTAATAATTAGTTATGCGACTATCCAAATAAAGCACTATCAGGCGTTGGTATAGTTTATAAATTATGCTAGTATTTAGATTAGTTACAAGGAACTAATAACGCGGATTTATTCTTAGATATTCTTGCATTAGGCCTAGTAGGAGATATGGTTGATTTAAGGTCTATCGAAACCAGATATCTTGTCTCCTAGGGACTATAGAGGTCGCATCTCCGCAATCCCTTTATGTTATATATGGCAGAAAAAAACAAATTCTAGCTAGGAGAAGGAGATTTAACTCCAATCGGCTTAGCCTTCTACATTGTTCCTCTTGTTAATGCGATAACTCGCGTAGGAACGTAGGATGAGAAGCGACTTTTATTTGATTCCATGCTAGAATGGAAAGCTTTTGATTCTATTCCATCTACTAAGAGAGGCCACAAAGGAGAAGAAGAACTTCTTGTTGAATAGGCTGTAAGAACTTGTACGAATGTCAAGAATAGACAGACAAGAGAAAGAGACGCAAATGCACAAGAAATAGAGCGTATAATAGAAGAAAATAATCTTTTAGACCATAAGGTTTTAGTTATTTAGTTAAAAGATTTTAACGCAGATAAAAATATCGTTGGTCTTATTGCAAATGAACTAATGAGTAAATATAAAAGGCCAGTGGCTCTTCTTAATCGAGTTGAAAAAGATGGAGAGATATCCTGGGAAGGCTCCGCACGAGGATATAGTAATCCTAAGTTACCTGATTTTAGATAGTTTTGTCTTGATTCCAACTTGGTGAAGTATGGCGAAGGGCACCCATCAGCCTTCGGGCTGGGAATTTCAGACGAGAAGATAGAAGATTTTATCTCTTATTGTGATACAGCTCTTCAAGATGTAGAGTTCTCGCCAAGTTATAAAGTAGATTTTATTTACTCATATAATGATATTCAACTAACTAGAGCGGTTCTTTCTCTAGGTAATCATAAAGAACTATGGGGCTAGGAAGTAGGAGAACCTTTATTAGTAGTAGAAAATATTCCCGTAACAAAAGACATGATAGTTCTAATGTCAAAAGATAAAAATCCAACTCTCAAAATTCGTTTACCTAATGATGTAGCATGTATTAAATTTAAATCTAGCCAAGAAGAATTTGAGTCTATATATAGTGAAAACGGATGTACAACAATTACATTAATAGGTAAACCTGAAATCAATTATTATAATTATAACTCAACTCCCTAGATTATTATAATTGATATGGAAGTTGTTAATAAACAACAGTATTATTTCTAATAAGCAAGGAGAAGACGCAAGTGTATTTAAATGAGACTGCGGGAGAAATTGATCTAGATGATACTTACGAATAAACAAGAGGAAGGGCTGAAGTTAGCTGTAGCTCGCTATCGCAATGGTGAAAAATACACTGTGATAGCTGGCTACGCCTAACCGGCACAGGCAAATCAACTTTAATTAAGTTTATAATTTCTGCATTGGATATACCGTTAGAAGAAGTAGCATATATAGCATATACTGGCAAAGCGTCTCAGGTGTTAAGAAATAAAGGATGTCCTAATGCCATGACAGCGCACAAATTCCTTTATAAAGCATATCCTAGAAAGAATGGAACCTTTAAGTTTGTTCCTAGGGAAGAACCGCTTATTCCCTGTAAAATAGTAGTAGTAGATGAAGTATCTATGCTTCCGAAGCATATATGGGAATTACTTTTGAGTCATCATATTTATGTAATTGCTTGCGGGGACCCTGGTTAGTTGCCGCCAATAGGAGAGGATAATGATGTTCTTGCACATCCTCATATCTTCTTAGATCAAATAATGCGGCAAGCACAAGATAATGGTATAATTCGTCTTTCCATGGATATTAGAAATGGAAAATGGATTAATCCATATAAGAATCAAAATGTGAATATTATTACAAAGAAAGACTTTGTTGACGGTATGCTCTCTTGGGCAGACCAAATAATATGTGGAAAGAATCTCACAAGGTATAGACTAAATGAATTATGTCGTAGAATAAAATGGCAAGATGAATATACTGACGAGCCAATAATAGGAGATAAAATTATTTGTCTGCGTAATAACTGGGAAATAAAATCAAGCTCTGACGACCCGTTAATTAATGGTCAAATCGGCCATATAGCGGACCTCCGCAAACAATCACATCCTCTCTTTAAAGAACTAGATTTTATAGATTTTATACCAGATAGCGACGAGGGCGAATTCATTAGCCTCTTGATAGACCGTAAACTAATTATGGAGCATGAACCAACTATTACTGCGGATAATTATCGTAAAATCCCTAAGATCTATCATCCACAACTTTTTGATTATGGCTATTGTATTACAGCGCACAAGAGTCAAGGTAGCGAATATCCTAAAATTTTAGTATTTGAAGAAATGCTAAAT
>CALVMT010000163.1 GCA_944347775.1 uncultured Clostridia bacterium
CGATGGAAACTGTGCTACATTCCTATTGTATAGCGCTGCACACTGTTCTTTGGCACGCCTTATAGTTGCAGTGGACGCTACAATCTTCGGGCGAATACCTTTCTTTTGGCATAAATAATCAATGGCCGTTTCAAACATCGCAACCATGGTTCCGAGAGGTCCGGAAATCAAATGTAACTCATCTTGGATAATCAATTCGGGAGCACGATTTGCAGAACCTATTGCAAAGAAATTGCCCACTTCCTTTTTCCATGCCATCATAGCAAACTTATCCACAGTACCAAACAGTAAAGTCGGCGGTGCGGAATATAGTTCCTCATCAACAATTTGAATGGGTAATTTTCGATCATGGAAGCAACAAGATTGGTTGGTACATTTAAGATAGAATTTATGGTGCGAATCCATTTGGTAACCCCAGTCACCGATTATATTGTCTTTGGCAATTTCTTTGGTCATTTTAGTTCCGCACCAAGGGCATTTAAGAACTTGAAACTTATTATATTTATCCTTTTTATATTTTAGATCTTTAATTGTTGCATGTGTAAGCTCGTCAAGGCACTCTTTTGCTGCCGATTTATCTCCTCGGTTACGATTGGGCGTATGACTTCCGCCTATCCACAATCCAATTGTGATTCTTTCGTTGCCGAGATCATATGCAGGATATTGTGCTTTTTTGCCTTTGGCAGAATCATTTCGAATATATTCACATGCACAAATCAAAGTTGCGGCACGTGTAAACTGTTGTGCTGCAAGCAAACGGAGAGTGTATCTCATAATTACGGCTGTACCACCGGAGATGTCCTTACGTTTTAACTTTCTGTGAAAGACGGTATAAGCAGTCAAACCGAGGTAGGCTTCTGTTTTACCTCCTCCGGTGGGAAACCAAATCAAGTCAACGATATCTCTCTCCGGATTATCGTCCACTGGATTGTCCAATGTTATTGATTTTATACTCATGAGCATAAATGCAAGCTGAAAGGGACGCCATGTCGGATCATTAAACTTTTCCGTTTCTCCGATTTTTTTCAATAACTTAAGTAATGTGGGTTCGGAATCCCTGTAATCCAAATTATCAAGTATATCTTCCAGAATCTCATCGCCATCATAGCGGTCTTCTTTTGACATAACTTGTTGGATAAACAGTTGAATTCTTTGCATATACATGGAACGATTGGCAAGCCTGAAAGCATCCCATGCCAAATCATCCGATTTTAAAATCGATATACCGTCAATCATTCTTTGGCAAGAAATACGGCAATTTTTTATATGTAAAGCTGCTGTTTTACGCATTGTATCATCGTCAAAAATTTGTTGATTAAGATTGTCAATCCAATCCTTATACTCAGACACAAAAACAGAAAGTCCCGTTAAAATATCCTCTCTGCTGTAGTTGCCCAAATCAGACAGTTGTTTCATTGATAACGTATACCCGGGAATTTTGCTGTTCGTGTCCAATCCGAAATTCATGGAGGGGACTTCAATTTGCGGATAAAATTCATTTTCGATCCAGCCGATACCGTTATCATTAATATCCCATGTAGTGGAAGTGCCAAGCCCATAACCGTATACTCTTTTTTTACGATAAAGCAGACGGTTGGACAATTCTTCAGGATCATCATTTCCGTATTGAGAATACTTGGTGATATCCGCAAACACAAAAGCGTTGTTTTCACTGGATATTCGCAACTTGGATTGAAAATAACACTCCTTGGGATTAGCGGTATGTGAATCGTTTACCTGTGGATTGACAAGCATAACCGTAACAGAATATACATCATCCCGTATTAACCTTCTCAACGCAGTCATTCTTACTGGAATATCATCAATTACCACATCCGCATCACAATAATTTTTACCCTTAAATTCAAGGGTAATGTCGTCTCTATGCGGTTGACGAGCATATCCCAAATTAAACTGATCATATAAACGATATAATCCATTGATAAGCCATGGACGTTCGCCTTCCGGAATTGTATCAATTTCTTGCAACCGCTTTATATCTTGTTTTGTAATTTTACAAGCAGGACGCAGGCACTTATATTCAGCGTCATACTTAAGGCAATAGTTCACTTCCGGAGGAACCGTATACCCATCCGGCAGAACTTCCGGTACGGGATAAGCGCAATCTTCGAGTTTGCTCTTTTTGTATGTTGCAAACGAACGGCAAAAAACAAGTTTATCGCAATCTCCTTTGGCAAAAAATGAATATCCCATTGATGAAGGCAAATTTTGCATAGCAAGTCCTATTTGCTCATCAAGCGAATCCTCTTCTGAGTCGGAAATTTCATCGCCGGGGTTGGAGACTTTGTTTGGCAAAGAGATGTCTTCAACAACAATCTCCTCGTTTTCTGTTACAACATCATCGTCTGTAGCATCGTTATTATCTCGAGTCATGCGTTGCTTTTGCGGAAATAAAATCCCTATAGAGTATCTTACATTCGGAGAGCTGGAAATCAATTCATGCTCTTTGTCTGGAATACACACTTCCGAACCCGGTCCTAACAATTCGCTCTTTATGCGTTTCACATATTCTTTTCGAACGCTTATGTAATCATTAACCATAACGCACTCCTTAATTTATACTGATAGGTCTGTTAACCATGTTAATTGGAGCTTTTTTCTCAAATACAGGAGTTATTGATTCTATTTGTATCAATGTTGATATATCTTCAATGTTCTCTGATACAACCTTTGCCATATCATTTTCTTCAAATAGCTTACCGCTATATTTGCTGATAATTGCTCTTGCAATAAGTTTTAGAATTCCAACACGAATTTTTCTGATTCTCTCACATGAATTACAAAATGATGCCGGATCTGCCAACATGTCGGCGTCTTGAGTCATATTGGCAATTGCAATATATGTTTCGCAATCTTGTGGTCCGACAATATAAGAATCTTCCGTAAGCCAACTGCGTATCGTTACCTCATGTTTTGCTGAACCAAATTTTTCAAGGCGCTTTGATATTTGTTTGAATGTCAGATTGTTATCTTTTTGATATTTTTTCAGAATCTCTTTCCAATAGCGAGCCTTTAGATATGCCATCTGAACATCTTCACTTGTTGTATGATATTCGTCAATATATCGATCCAATAAAGTCGTAACAATATCTTTCGTTTCGGCGTTATTGGACTTAAAAATCACTGTGTCACCCGGAGACAACTTGTCCACTGACACTTCCAAAACATCCTCTCTAGCACTGTCGAAAACATACGCTCTGTATTTTTTTGTAAAAAATATAGTCTCGCCATCGGCACAAGTAGCAATATGAGATATCTCCGTTGTGCTGCAGCGTGCGCCTGCACTTACATTCAGCATATCCAAAGATTTTGTTTCAAATATGTGATCTATGTATTTGCTTACATCAGACGCAGACTCTATAACATGCGATACTTCTTCTTCTGTGACTCCCGGCGAATACTCTTCTTCTGTATCTTCGATGTGATCAATCGGTACTTTTGCACTGATATTAAATTTGCGTTCAATAGACATGGCAAGTTTTTTTCGATACTTGAAAATATTTTCCTCCACAGCGCTCACTATTACATATACAGTTGAGGAAGCTCTGCAACGGAAAGGATCAAACTTTTTACCCCAAAATGTGCCAATCGCAATAACCACATCATATTGCTGAGAATAATCAAATTTATTCGCAGTTGATATGCAAAGTTGTCTTGGATCCTCAAACCAATCCAAAATGTTGAGATTATAAAGAATGCCCGAGTAATATGCTTTCGGAACAATAATGGCAACTTTACGATTACGATAATCATCCAATAATTCGAACAATGCATTCTGCTTGGATGAACATGAAAGCAATTTGGTATAGCCATCTTCCAGAAAATCCAAAATCATTTTTGCCGCATCTCTATATTCTCCGCCGAAAGAAGGGATCATATCAGTTAAACGAAGCAGCCTTTGTAAAGGCGATTCAACTTCCAAATTACCGGTTTCAACCAATCTCTCCATCAGGTCAAAGGGAAATACAGCCGTCAACAAAAGATTCATAACCGAATATGCGAGTGGAACAAAGTCCTCCGCTTCTTTATATCCCGAATGACGCAAGCGAGATAATGCAAATTGCACATTTTTATATCTGTTCCAGTCACAATCGAAAGTTTTTACAGGTAACGCAATGGTCTCATGATTGATTGCCGAGTCAACCTGTTTATCCAACTCCATTGTATATGGATTTTGATCAACGATAGGCAACGAGTAATTAAGGAGATATTCTGGTGTGCAAGCAAAGACTGCACTGTCTTCCACTTCATCCAGCAATGTTTCTCCATCTTCGGAAGAAATGTTGTATGATATAAAAACATATTTGAGTTTTCTTCTCTTCATCATTTCAGACACTTCTGTCCTGGCACGAGAAATTGCACCGAATCCGAGAATGGAAACGCCTATAATGTTGTTTTCCCAATCTTTATTTCCTTGCCATTCACCGGTAACTATACTTCTTGCATTGGAAATGTTGTTCGTAATCTTTAATGCAGGTTCAATTCTTCCCGGATTTCCGCCGTATGGATATTCTTCATTTTCAGAACAATAGGAAACGGGCAGGATTTCTGTAATCTTTATCCTTTTAGAATCATATTCGATTTCCAAATTACCAATGATTCTTTCAGATAGATCTCGATTCATAACAATAACCGATGATGTTGTAACAAATGACGGTATTTCATCCAGTTTCATTTCAAATACTGATGCCAGAAAATCAGTTCTCTTTTTTCCGTCGCTTCTTGCACCTCGTGCACCAAGTTTTTTGGCATTCCCTTGGTATGGTGAAATTTTATACCACCAAGCTTTTTGAACATAATCCGTATCTGGCATTACATAACCATGATCTATATGTTCTGAATATAAAATCGCTCTTGGAATGTCAGAGCTTTCAGACAATATAGTAATGCCGTTAAATTTGCAAATTTTTTTATTATATAGAACGGTATCACCTACGTTAAGTGACATCACATAGTCTTCGGCATTGTCTTGATTATACATGATATTACTGAGTGCCGTAAACAAGACAGTAATTATATCAAAGCAAATAGAACCGGTGTGTAAAGATATGGCAACATTATGCTTTTTTTCAAAATTTCCCGCCAAAAATTCTGCATAGTTTTTGACCAGCAATTCTTTTGATATCATATGTCCATCAAAGTATAAATCACATTTATCTATGAGTTTTTTCATACTATCATATACGCCAAGCATAATGTCAGCCTCCGCATTTTACAAATGGTTAATTGGGAGAATCAGAGTTATTCGACATCTTCTCCGAGTTCTTGAAGGCATTCAGTCATAAACTCTGCCATTGTTTGTATAACGGGTATAGTAACGGAATTGCCGAATTGTTTGTATTTTTGGCAATCGGATATTCCGGCGGGAAATTCAAATTCATCTTCACCGTTTTCATTTATAAATGCATAATTAACAAATCCTTGAAGTTTGCCCCATTCGCGCGGCGTCATTACACGTATGCCATAGGAGTTAAGAGGAGTAGTTTTAGTTGCTATTATTTGTCCGGCAATGCCTTCTTGCGGATCATAAATCAAATTACGCTCTTTTCCCGATCCGCCGGTTGCCATTATTGTATTTGCCACAGGATGTTCGATTTCGTGAGCATTAACAATTCTATATCCGAATCCATTCCCGTTTTCGCGTTGCCTTTTTCTATGTTTGACAAGCGTATCAAAATAACCGGAGGACATATAGAAACGAGCATCAGCTTGTAACTCCAAAAGATCTCTCAAATCCTCATAAATGTGCAGATCGTTACTTTGCGGCAAATCCGGAAGAGAGTTCAGGATGTTAATATCATATCGTTCTCTATCAAACCCCATAATATATGTTCGCGGACGATTTTGAGGCACTCCGAAGTTTTTAGAATTTCGTACAAATCTTTTTTCATTACCGGTTATAATGGGAGATCCGTCAATACCATAATCAATGCCAATCACTTTATAATTCAGTACGATTTCCAATTTATTGATAATTGTGGAAAATGTATTCCCGTTATCATGTTTGACAAGGTTATCAACATTTTCCAAAAAGATTGCCATGGGTCGCGTTCTTTGAATGATCTCTGCAATATGGTTAAATATTATACCTTTTGTGTCGTCATTAAATCCCTCTTCATTGCCGGCGCGGCTGAATGTTTGGCATGGAAAGCCTGC
>CALVMT010000164.1 GCA_944347775.1 uncultured Clostridia bacterium
AAAATATAGAGTTAAACTTAAACAAAAAGAATCTATGCTAAAAAATAATAATCTTAAATATTTCATTTTATTTCCTTGTGATTTAACAACGAAAAATTTTGAAAGAATAACTAATACCCCAAGTATAAAATTAAAACATGAAATAGAGCAATTTAATATAAATAATATTGATTGGATTAAGGTTAGAGAAATTGGGGAATTAGATTACTCGAAAGATGTTATTAGAACAGATTTTAACTATAAGAAAGCGAGTTAAGGTGGTGAGAAATTGGGTAGATCTACAGTTTATAATCATATAGTTTCACAAGAAAAAATGGATAAAGTTAATCATGAAAATATAGAACTTGGGGAAGATTGGCTAGAGTATTTACAATCAATTGATCGCTCACCTCAAAGTATTAATGCATATCGAAATGATTTAAGAATATTTTGGGTATGGAATTTAGATTTTAATAAAAACAAATTCTTTACAGAATTAACAAAACGTGAAGTTGCAAAGTTTCAAAACCATGCAATTAATACATGGGGATGGAGTCCAAATAGAATTCGAAGAGTTAAATCTTGCTTATCTTCTCTTTCCAATTATATTGAAAATGTTCTTGATGATGAAGAGGAATTCCAAAATTTCAAACCAATAATTCGAAAAATTGAAAATCCGGTAAAGAATGTAGTGCGTGAAAAGACTGTTCTAACGGATGAAGAAGTTGAAAATTTGTTAAAATTATTGGTGGAACGTAAAGAATATGAACGTGCTGCTGGTGTTGCCATTGTTGCATTTTCTGGTATGAGAAAGGCTGAATTGTTACAGATGAAAGTTAGCTTTTTTGATGACGATCATTTTGTTTATGACGCTATGTGGAAAACTGATAAAATCAGAACTAAAGGATTCGGAAAATTGGGGCACCAAATGTCAAAGTTTATTCTATATGGAGCGAAACCGTATATTGACTTATGGATGAAATATCGTAAAGAACATGGAATTGACAGTGAGTGGATGTTTATAACAAAAATTCGTAATGAGAATGGAGAATTACAATACCATCAACGTAAGGATGTTTCTGCTTGGGTTGATGATTTTTCTGATATTTTAGGCGTTGACTTTTATTTCCACTGTCTCCGTCATTATACGTGTACGAGACTACATAGGCTTAATCTTCCATCTCACGTAATTCAAGAATTTTTTGGATGGGCATCTTCGGAGATGCTACAGATATATAACGATGTGAGGGCCGAAGATGAATTTGAAAAATATTTCGATAAAGATGGAGTAAAAGAAACAACGCAGGGGTCTTTTAATGATCTTTAATTCAACACATTATATAATCATCCAAACCATTCTCATCAGTCTATAAAATATAATATTATGACAGCATTCTATTTTAAATCAATATTTTGTCGATAAAAAATTAATTAATTTTTATATTTTCTATTTACATTTTTTTCTATATATGCTATTCTACAAACAAAAAAAGATTATTATTTTTTTAGGAGGTAGCATATATGGATTATAAAGCAAAATCACGTACATTCCAAGCCATAAATAAAGAAGTACAAAATGGAAAATGTCGTTTTGATCATAAACTCCAAAGAAAACAGGATCAGTGGAGCTTATTGCAAAAAAGCGAATTAATTGATTCCATTTTTAGAAACTTCCCAATAGATTCTGTCAGAGCTGAAGAACTTACTGATGAAAAAGGAAATAAAACATATTATATATTTGATGGAGTTCAGAGAATATCCACTGTATGCTCTTTCATAAATAATAAATTTGCTCTATCAAAAACATTAAGTCCAGTAACGGTTGATGGCACAACGTATGATATTTCTGGTAAAAAATTTAAAGATCTTGAAGAGATATTACAGGACAAAATCACAAATGAAGAAATCCGTATTGTATTTTTCTGGGATCTGACTGACGATGATCGTCGATTAATGTTTAAGCGTCAAAATAATGGTAAAGCACTTACAAATACTCAAAAACGTACAGCTATTGAAAGTGATGCACTGAGCCAGAAAGTCTTTGAATTAGCTTCTCATCCGTTCTTTAACAAAGTATTAACTAAAACACAGATAAAGCGTGATATTGCCAGAGACATTATCCGTGAGACATTTATGTTAATTGAGACAAATGCAGAAAATGATTATACATCGTTCCGGGCCACAGATATTGATAAATTTGTTTTATTATATGATAATGGGTTGGATGACGAGAAAATCTCTTTGTTACGCATTGTGCTGGATAAGCTCGACGAAGCTTTCGAAGAAAAAGTTAAAATTGCCTACACTTCTCTCCCAATGATTTTTTATGCGGGATATACCGTATTAAAATACAAAAAGTCATTTAGTAGATTTATAGAGATTGTAAACGATTTTATCTTAAATTATGACAGTAACGAAGAATACAAGCAGTATCTTGCTAAAGGCACAACAAGCACTGAAAATGTACGTGGAAGATTTAATTACTGGAAAAATTTAATTAAGAATATTTAAATACGATTGACTAAAAGCGACGCATTTTCATATGCGTCGTTTCTTCATATATTATGATTGAAACCCGGCTTTCATTTGACTGCCGGTTTTTCTTTTGTCAAAAATCGGCAATATAAAGAAAGTGAGGTTTAATAATGGCATACTGGATTTATGCAACAGGAAATAGAGATAATGCAAACTGTAAATCATTTATTTGTGATTATGTGTCCGACATTGGAAAGTTACCTACTCAATATAAAAATGGAATTAAACAAGATGGTGATAATGCTGCGCATTTAAAAACTGCTGCCGGGAGTGATTGTTTCTGTTTAGAAGATTCATCTATATGGATTTTGGGAAAAGCCGCTGATACATGGATAATGTCAAAGAAGGCTTCTTCAGGTGGAGGATCTGAGTCTGATCAGAATGATTACACACAACTCATTAATAAACCGAGTATTGAAGGCACAGAGTTAAACGGTGATTTATCATTTATCGATTTAGGTATTCAAGAAACAGAAATTTCTGTTGATACTAATGATAAAACCATACCTGGCGCAATAAATGAGCTTGCTGACAAGATTGATACCATTTCAGAGGATATGGCTTCTGATAATGATGTAGTGGAATTTTAATAATATATAAGATAGAAGGTTAAATAATGACTACAAGGAAACAAAAAAAAGAGACTTTAAGAAAAAAATGTCCTATATGCGGAAAAGAAAAAGCCATCTCGACAGGGTTTTATAAATCATTATCTCCTTTATATTCTGATGAAGGATGCGTTCCAATTTGTATGTCATGTGTTAAAAATGGATCCATCAATAAAGAGGATGGAACTATTAACTTGAATAAATTAAAGACAATGCTCCAGAGAATTGATAAACCGTTTTATATAGATGATTTGGATTCTAGTTATAAGCAATATAAAAAAGAACACAGTTTTTTATCAGATGATGAAGTTGCTAAACACGGAAAGGATATCATCGGAATATATTTTAAAAATTCTATGCTTCGTCATAATCGCGGAAAAAGTTTTGCTGATTCTGAAAAAGAAGGTTTTATTCATCAAAATAGTAATTCTACTAAAGCTGAAAAAGAACGTATTTTTAATACCTATATAAAAAATATGGGAAATGAGAATCAAAATAAAAATATAGATTCTCGATCTAGCGATAAACAAAAAGAAGATTATCCTATTGACAATACTAAAAGTAATTTTGAAGTAACGCCAGAAATCATTTCTCTTTTTGGAGAAGGATACACAAAAAATGAATATCGAAAAATGTATAATAAATACGAAAAGTTAAAGTTTAATTACTCTCTTCAGACAAATTTACATCAAGAAGCTTTAGCAACATATGTTCGTTTCAAAGTAAAAGAAGAAGATGCTACCGCAAAAGGAAATGTTGACGAAGCAAAAAAATGGTATGATGCAGCCCAAAATGCTGCAGCTAATGGTAAATTGACACCTAGACAACTTTCTGAATCAGATCTTCAAGGTGGAATCAGTAGTTTTTCAGAAATCTTTAAAGCAGTTGAGCAGGCAATAGATGTTATACCAATTCTTCCTAGATTTAAATATCGACCAAATGATGCTTTGGATTTCAACATATGGTGCTATATTAATTATGCTAGGGATTTACAGGGGCTTCCTCAATGTTCTTATGAAGATGTATATAAATTTTATGATAAAAAGAAACAGGAGTATCTTGATCAATATGGTGACCCATATGGAATTTTTGATGATGAACCAGATGAGTCTATCAGAGAAAATATAAAAAAATTTATTACACTTCCTGATGATTATTCAGATGGAGCAATATAATGACTAAAAATCAAATTTTAGCATTACAAGATGATTCTGTTTTTGGTAAAAATTTATATAAGTATGTTGAATTTTGTTCTTGGTGCAGATGGTATCCGGATTTATTTTTAGATTTAATAAAGCCAGAAAAAGGTGGAATTAATTTACATTCAGATCAGCGTGTTTATTTGAGATCTATAATGAGATTTGTCAGTATGTATGGTGTATTTCCAAGAGGATACGGAAAAACATATGACGAAGTTCTTGCTATGTATTTGGTATCTATTTTCTTCCCAGGAATTGATCTTGCTATGACAGCACAGACGAAAGAAAATGCTGCTGAACTTATAAAAGACAAGCATTATGAAATCATGAAACATTTTCCTATGTTGGAAAATGAATTAAATGGAAAACCAAAGTTTTCGAAAAATGACGCTGAAATTAATTTTAAATCTGATAGTAAAATTGACAATTTAGCAAATGCACAATCGTCAAAAGGTCAACGTAGAAAACGAATTAATATAGAGGAATCAGCATTATTGAATGATACTATGTTCCAGGATGCTTTAAAACCTATTGTTGAGGTTCCTCGTTACACAGTTGGAAAGCTTGGTGTAGTAGATCCATGTGAATTAAACCAACAAATTAATTTTTTCACAACATCTGGCTTCCGAGGTAGTGATGAGTATCAGAGAAGCATTAGAATGTATGACGGAATGGTTCATTTGACTGGTGAAATTGTATTAGGTTCTTCTTGGTTTTTAGCATGTTGGTATGGTAGAGGAAGTTCAAAAAGTCAGATACTTAAAAAAAAGAAAGAAATGTCACCAGTTGCCTTTGCCCAAAATTATGAATCAAAATGGGTTGGTTGTGCTGATAGTGCTTTAGTTAATATTAATAGACTAATGAATTGCAGATCTCTTACATCCACTCAGAAAGAAGCAAAACCTAATGATGAATTCTATCTAGGAGTCGATGTGGCTCGTTCTCAGAATACGAATAATAATCAATCTTCTATTTGCGTTGCTCGTGTAAAGAGAAATAGGGATAGAACGAAAATTATTTCTATTGATATTGTCAATATTATCAATATTCCAAATATTCTTAATTTTTCCACACAAGCATGTATAGTAAAGAAAGTTAAAAAGAGATATAACGCTCAAGCAGTAGTAATAGATGGTAATGGTCTTGGAAGCGGGTTAGTTGATGAATGTCTTAAAGAAAGTTACGATCCTATTACGAATGAGCCACTCGGATGTTGGGATACTATAAACGATGACAACATTCCTGAGTTCCCAGATGAGGCAGAAAAAATTCTTTACAATTTAAAAGCACAATCCGTCCAGAGCAAGGTCGTTACAAACTTTATTGATATGGTTGATAGTAAAAAACTTCGGCTATTATGCAATAAACAGCTAAATGACTTTAGCATAGCAGAACAAGATGACTTTGAAAATGAGGTGTCTCCATTTTTAGAAACTGATTGTCTATTTGAAGAGGTGGCAAATTTAAAATTGAAACAACTTGGAAATGGTAAAGTTACTATTGAAAAAGTTGTAAAAAAGCTAGACAAAGACCGTGTTTCAGCTTTAATTTATGTTTTATGGTATATAAATGAATTTTGTAAAGATTTATATGCATCATCTGATTATGATTATGTTCCTTTAATTAACTAATCACGGAAGGGGGAATCTAATGCCTGATGAACAAATAAAAAGAAAACGTGGACGGCCGAGAAAAAATACATCTGAAAATAATATTGACCCTTCTTCTATTCATGATGAAAAAGACACTTCTACTAACTCATCAAAATCATATGAATATAATTCTTACTATGCTGCCACATCATTATTGTATGACACAATATTTAAATGTGGAATATATGATTATTTTTCTAAAGATGAAATTGATTGTGTTCTACGTGATCCTATTGGAAATCATGATATTGCCATAAGATTATCAAATTTTGTTTATACCAAAAATGGTATCGTATCAAATTCCATAGATTATATGACTGCTCTTCCATGTTTGGATAGTATTATTATTGATAAATCATCTAAAAAAACAAAAGCTGCAAAACACAATAAAGAGTTAATGAAATCCACTTTAAAAATAATTGATGATAAAAAATTTATCAGAAATGCATTATTTACAGAAATGACGGATGGAATAGCCTTTTTTTATTTTGAAACAAAACAAAGAGCGATTGATAGAAATAAATATATGAGTGATTTCGATGTAGAAAATATAGTTGAAATTAATGAATTGGGAATAAATGCATCAATTATCACTCTCCCATGGCAATATAC
>CALVMT010000165.1 GCA_944347775.1 uncultured Clostridia bacterium
GAAGAATTCTTTAAAGCGGTTTAGTATATTTGTCTAAATAAAGAGCAATTAATATAGGACAAAACACTTTTATCAGTCTTAACCAATTTTTAGGTATTAATGAAAATATTAGAGCAATCAGAGGATAGAGGTAAAAAGACTTCTATTATTACTCTGCTCAATATGATATTCCCTAAGTATCGTGCTATTATGACCAATAACTCAATAATTTTTACTATACCCGGTGATACAACTGCATAGCCAATCTTAGTAGATGAAAACAATTTTGAAATATTGCAAAGCGCTTTGAGATAGATACTTTGCGTTAATAATTTATTTTAGGGCAATAATGTAGTGTATAATCCTAAAGGTAAAAAAGCTAAAGCTATAGCCGAAAAAATAATGAAGGGTAGATAGCGAGTAGCTGAAATTAAGGCTAAACAAGGCGGAAATAGTATTTTTTTGAGATATATTTCTATTCTTGTAGTTGGTCTTTAGAGCATGAGCTTAGAGGACTGTTTAAATCTAAACATGTTTCAACTGTTTGACCTCATGGAGAGATATGAGGCATTTGTTACTTGGGATATCGACTTACGAGTAAGACTCGCTGGAGGCAAGCCTGATAAACCGGTTGATAACTGGATGAAAGATTTGTACAACGATAATTAAGGAGGAAGAGCAATAAATGCCTATATTGCCGGAACACAAGGAGATTCTCTTGACTCAGAGCGAGAGTAAAACCTTGCCAGAATGGGTTGACTACTTTGGTGGATAGTATCCAAAGAAAATGATATCAGATTTTATCTATCATAATAAGAGAAAGCCAAAGAAGTTAGATAAAGAAACCATTAGTAAGATACAATCGCAAAATGCCAGAAAATACCATATTAATCAAGATTACTTTAAAACATGGTCTAGAGATATGGCTTATATTCTTGGCTTATGGTTTGCGGATGGTTGTATCTATAGTGGTAAAATGTTTGATATAACATTACACGCTAAAGACAAGTATATTCTTACAAGAATAGCTGAAAAATTAGACTATAAAGGACCATTATATGATTATGTAGATAGATAGGCAGCACGGTTAAACTTTAGTTGTGTAGTTATATATAATGATATAATCGCCTTAGGAGGCACAGAGAGGAAAAGTCTTACGGTAGAATTCCCCAATGTGCCAGAAGAGTTCTTACCCGACTTCATCAGAGGCTATTTTGATGGAGATGGAAGTATAATGCGACTAAAAAATAATAGATTGAATAGCGCTTTTACTTGCGGGAATCGAAGCTTTTTAGAGCAGATACATAAGATACTAAAAGAAAAAGCGGGAGTTGTTGGTGGTTCTTATGACGATTCTTCTGCTTCTTTGAAGTTTGGTAAAAAAGATACTCTCAAGATAGGCGAATATATATATCAAAATGATCCCGAACTATTCTTACTTCGTAAGAGAGAAAAGTTTTATTAATAAGGAGGAAATCTTATTATGCGTTTTGGCGTGAACCTCTCGCGCTAATACACCCTATCCTGCTCGTTACAGGGGTCCGTAAGGGCTAACGGGGAACGAAAGAATCCCGTGCCATCCTCTTCATGAGGGCGGTGTAGAGACTAATAGCTTTAATCAGCTAGGTAAGACTGCTATTAACACGCAGTTTGAAATGGGTGTACTATTAGCTAGACTAATAGTAAGAGATAGTCCATACACTATGTATGAAGAGAAATATGTGATGTCGTCTTTCGCGCTAAATCCAAGATGACACTCGGCAATCGCACTTTTTATAGAAATGAGCCTGTTATTTATTTTGACACACTGAGAACTTCCACCCTCGAAGGCGCTAGCACAACCGTGTATGCTCAAGGCGGACGTGGCTATGCTAGATTAATTTCCTGGGACGGAGAAAAAACTATAACCTTCACCATGGAAGACGCGCTACTCAGCCCTGAGAGCTTCTCTATTCTTTCTGGTGCTGGTCTTGTTGACGCTTCTGAAGACAAAGCCATGTATGTCCATCAGACTTCTCAGGTCAAGGTCGAGACCGATAACACTATCGTTCTTCCTGCCCTAGCCTGCTGGAATAAGACTATTACCACTCCGGCTGGAGAAGACTATTCTAATGTCGCTGCTGACATTTTTGTTATGGTTCTTGACAATAACGGAGAAGTCAATGCTGAGCCCTGCATCCCTGCGAAGGTAGAGCATAACGTTCCTGAACAAGGACAAACTACTATAACTTGCTATTCTCATGAAGGCAATCTCCCGGAGGGCGATGTTGTCCTTGTTGACTACTATGTCCTACGTACTGCCGGTGCTAAGCAGCTTACCATTACCGCCGAGAGCTTCAGCGGCAACTTCTATATTGAAGCTTCTACTCTGTTCCGTCGTCAGTCCGATGGCGTCGATATGCCTGCTGAATTTATAATCCCGAATGGTAAAGTACAGAGCAACTTCACGTTTACAATGGCCGCAAATGGTGATCCAAGTGTCTTTACATTCACCGTTGACGCCTTCCCTGACTATACTAAGTTTGACCCGACTGAAAAGGTCTTCGCTGCTATCCAGATCATTGATGACGAGGATGAGGCTGAAGATGAGACTCGTGAACCTTGCACACAGGGTTTTAAGACTGCCAGTTATGGTGATACGGGGCTTAATATAACCACTGGAGGCACTGATAAGGCTATTGAGCTGACTGTAACTGGCACTGCTACAGCCGGTGGGAAAAACTATGATACCGAGGACTTTGGTACCCTACCCGAAGATGCTGTTGAAATAGACCTGACTCTTCCCGTAGAAGAAGGTAAAAACTATACTATAACTCAGCACAATCCTGGCTTCGCCGTCCTTTATCCAGATGAATTCCCTGATGATACCAAGACTAAAGATTACGCGGGCAGTATTTTCTATCAAGAGCCTTACCAGATCGTTCTGGCCGAGACTTATACCCCGGTTGAGATCACTGTTACGGAGAAGGACGCCGCTGAGCCTAAGTTCACAATCACTATTAACCACACAGTGACATTTGAATAATAATAAAAGGGAGGATTAATTTCCTCCCTTTTTCTTTTTAAGTTGGTGACTATATGGCACAAGTAAAATAGAAAGATACAATGATAATAGATGTAGCTCCATATATAGACCTGTATATCCACTACAGCTCGGCTAACGCTGCTCAAGAGGCCGTTTCCGCGAACACTATTTTTACTTAGCGATATGAAGAAGGTCTTGCAGCGCTACCGGGTCAATCTATTTAGGCACAGGCTGATGCTATTGTTGCGGAAATGCAAGCTAATGGGCGCGGAGTAGCGAGTGCTTTAGATATAGCAAACGCATTAGAAAATGGTAATTTGCTAGAAAATACTTTGGATAGAATTGCCGGACAGATAAACAGTTATCTTGACCAAGAATTTGCCAATGCGGATTTTGGCGCGGTTATGAGTAATGTAACTAACTTGCGAGGTATGTTAGCGAACGGGCCTGCAAGCGCACAGGACGTATAGGCATTTTTTGATAATCTATATGCAGGATTAAGTATGTTGCGCTAGTATGGAGCAGTAGATGCTAATTTAATTGCTCAACTAAGTAATGTTGCTTCTCGGTTATCTGGAGGTTCTTACTCTTTATCTCAAGATTGGAACGGATTAGTAATATCTGGTGGAGATACGCAAATTGCTAGTAGAATAGCTAGATATTTAACTAATGCAGCAAATCGATTAAGTAAAAATGGAAGTGTTAGTGCAAACTCTTTTGGTGGCACTATAGCAAACGCTTTTAATACTGCTATTGGCGAGCCGCTTTCCAGAATAATGGTTTAGCAAAGTCTAGATAATATAGTGGTAGAAACCGATGGGGTGTTTGATGGAGCCATTAGTAGAAGTGGTGGATAGTTAAGATGGAGTGGCGGAACGGTTTCTGAAGCTGGACAAAGAAGAACTACAGCAAATAGAGTTGCAAAGGTTGACCTAGTAAGCGGAGGAGTGTTTGAACTATCAGGAGAAATTAATGGATAGGATTTAAATATAGAGATAGCCTCTAATGTTTCTGTAAAATGGGGCGGTGGAACAAGAGAAACAATTCAAATAGTTAATTCTACCAATCTTTCTTAGCTCTTAGGAGAAGATACTGATGCGCGCAGAGCAGCCTATAACATGATAGTACATAGAAGTGCTTACCCAGAAGCTTTTAGCGCAGTTTAGGCAGGAGTTTCTATTTCATTTTTTAATAATTGGTTGACAGGTAGTGGATTAGCTTTTAGGAATGGAGCGGGGATTGACCGAGCGCAATTTATTATGTATAATGGTAGACTATATTCTGTAATGACAATTATTCGTAATATATGTGATGAGTTGAGCAGGCAAGGAACAGACAGGGAAGGTGTTATGAATTTAAGAATAGGAAGCGTTGAAAACAAGTGGCAAGGTGAAGAGGGAGCGAAAAATGTTCCTATGGCCTTACGGAGAAGTCGTTTAACTCAAGCAGTAATAGAAAAACTCAGAGTGAGTTGTTCCTTGAATTCTAATATGCTTGGTGCTTATGCACACAATTAAATTGATTTAACTAAATAACTATGCTATAATATAATAAATAGAGATAAAGGAGTGAATAGGTTATGAATTATAGTGACCTAGGATTAAATATAGAAATTAAAGAAGTTGAAGTAGAGCTCGCGGGAGGAAAGAAACTTAATGTTTTGACTTATCTCCCTATGAAGGGTAAAACCGAGATGCTTCAGTTCATTGTAAATAATGTAATTGATCCTAAGACCGGCTGCGCGAGTCCTGTCCGAATGGAGATTTATTTCTCTATTGCTATGTGCCACTGGTATGGTGGAATCGGCTTCTCCAATGAGGATATGGCGAATATTGGTGATGTTTATGATGCGCTAGAGCTAAATAAGGTAATACAAACTATCATTGATTATGTGCCTTATGATGAGATCAATTTTATGCGTGAGTTAGCGGAAGAAACTGTGGCCGATGCGGCTAGATATAATTCTTCTGCCGCAGGTATTATTCAGAGTATGGCGGATAGCTCTGGGAGTCTAGACGAACAACTTAGTGATATTATTAAGAAAGTCCAAAGTCGTGAAGGACTTGAAATGCTTGATATGATTAAGAATGAGGGTAAAAAAGATTAATTTAATTTAATTAATTTTCTAAATTAAATAGAGGATTAAAGAGGCTTCTGAGATATTAATTCTCGGGAGCCTTATTTTGTTATTTGGAGGTAAAGGAGGAAGATTAAAATGCCTAGTAGAAGAATGACTTATACCATCGGTGTAAACGCTGATGTTTCTGAAGTTAGAGCATCAATTAATCAAGTCATTCAAGACTTATAGAAGCTAGGAACAACTTCTTAGCTTACTCCCGAACTACGGTAGGCGGCTGAAGCTGCTTATCAGCTAGGTAGAAATCTTGAATCTGCTATAAATCCGCAAACTGGTAACTTAGATTTAAGTAGATTTAATGAAAATTTAAGAAACAGTGGGCAAACCTTAAACTCATACTATGAATAGTTGCGTTTGTTAGGCGGACAAGGGCAGGAAACATTCTTACAATTAGCTTCTGCTATTTCTAAAACGGAAGCTCCACTAATGAGAACTAGCCGTTTAATGTCAGATTTATGGATAACTATGCGCAATACCGTTAGATGGTAGATTACAGCTAGTGCTTTGTAGGGATTTACTGGAGCTATTTCTGACGCTTACAGATATGCACAAGATCTAAATGAATCTCTTACTAATATACGTATAGTTACTGAATATTCTACGGAATAGATGCGTGATTTTGCTCAATACGCAAATTAGGCTGCACAACGCCTTAGTACAACTACTACAGATTACACTGATGCAGCTCTTATTTATTATCAATAGGGTTTATCGGAAGAAGAAGTTTAGAATAGAACAGAAACTACTATTCGTCTCGCGCAAGCTGCGGGTATTTCTACACGAGAGGCTTCAGAGGAATTAACTGCTATATGGAATAACTTCTATGATGGTAGTCAATCTCTAGAATATTATGCTGACGTTCTTGTACGCTTGGGTGCGGATACAGCTTCTAGTTCGGAAGAAATTTCTGAAGGTTTATAGTAGTTCGCTGCTGTTGCAGATGCAGTTGGTTTAAGTTATGAGTACGCAGCTTCTGCGCTTGCAACTATAACTGCTACAACAAGAGAAAGTGCTAATACTGTTGGTACTGCGCTTAGAACATTATTTGCTAGACTATAGGGTCTACAACTAGGCGAAACCTTGGAAGATGGTGTTGATCTTAATAAATATTCCAAGGCTCTTGAGAAAGTAGGAGTACAAGTCCTTGATGTAAATGGCGATTTACGCGATATGGATGATATATTAGCCGATCTTGGTAGCGTCTGGGAAACTCTTAGTAGCGCGCAATAGGTCGCACTCGCGCAAACAGTTGCGGGCGTACGTCAATATACTCGTCTTGTCGCTCTAATGGACAACTGGGATTTCTTTCAAGAAAATCTCGCTAGCGCTGTTGGTGCAGAAGGTTCTCTTCAAGTCTAGGCGGATATTTATGCGGAATCTTGGGAAGCGGCTCGCGACAGAGTGACTGCTGCGGCGGAAAACATCTATGATAGTTTTATAAATTCTGATTTATTTATTAGTTTAGATAATGCTTTAACGCCTTTTTTGAATGGTCTAGCTACTATGGTTGATACTCTTGGTGGATTACCTGGAGTATTAAATGCCGCTTGGATTATGGCTAATAGACTTTTCGGAGATTAGATGGCGCAAGGCATCAGAAATATGGCCTATAATTTAGGTGTATTAACTGGTACAGAGGCTAATAGAGTAATAGGATTACAAAGACAAGCTGCACAACTTACTTAGCAGATTATGTTGTCTGTTGCTGGGCAAGATGAAAATAATATTCTCTACCAACGTGCAGATGCTCAAGCTAGAATATTAAATCTATAGACCGAAATAAATACTAGTACACAAAATTTAACGGGATACTAGAGAGAGTTATTGTAGCAAGATTTAGATAGAATTCGTAATCAACAACAACTTGCTGAAACATTTGAACGTTAGGCTGCTGCTCAACAGCACGCTATGGAAGAGTATAGATTTGATTTAGCAGATGCCATTCCATTAGATAGTAGCGATAAATGGTGGGATAGATTATACTCAACTCTTTATGATAGTGATAATCAAATTAAGAGTGGTATGAGTGCGGCTTTCTCTGATATAGAAGCTACTTTACTTGGTGAAGATGTAGAAAATAATGTAGATGCACTGACTAAACTAAGTGCTGCCTATGAAGATGCTGTTGTTGCTCAAAATTCTTATAATAGAGCTTAGACTTTAATGAAAAATAATTCTAACTAGGTGAATAGCGATATATTATCACAAGTTAGAAGCATGGAAAGTTTAGCAGATGTAGTAAAAAGTATGTCTGACCAAGAGTTAACAGACTACCTAGGTGGTTCTGAGTTCTCAAATAACGCCGCTACCGCTTCTGCCAGAGTAGATGCTCTAAGAATTGCAATTATGTCGCTCGGCGGATCTGCCGGCAGAGTTAATACTCTATTAAATAACTATGCTAATGCAATTCGTCAATATGGTAATAATAGCGACGCAGCGCGATAGGCATATTAGGCATTAAGACAAGAATTAGATGCTTTAGCAAATACCATGAATAACCCTCCCAAACGAGATTGGGCAGATTACCTAGTTCAAGTTTCTGGACTGATTAGTTCTGTTGTAATGGGTATACAGGGTATTCAAAATTTAGGAGAAGTATTTGATAATGCTGATTTATCAACGGGAGAAAGACTAGTACAAATTTTTACTTCTCTTAGCATGATAATTCCAGCTGTATCTAATTCTTTAAGATTGCTTACCCAAAGTTTAAGATTAAATATTGCGGTTGAAGGAGAAAACACCAATATTACAGCTGCTGGACTGGGAAGTTCAATAGCTAGAGCAGTCGCTACGAGAGTTTTAGCGACCGCGACAGATGCGGAAACTCTTGCTACAAGAGCTTCTACCGCTGCGCTGGTAGGTAAAGTTGCAGTAACTTTAACTTATGTGGCTATTATCGCCGCAGTGGGAGTGGCCATATATGCTCTTGTTAAAGCTTATAACGCTGAAGCTGACGCTGCGCGGGAAGCGGCCGAAACAGCAAGCACAATGGCGGATGAATATGATAGAGCTAGAGCCGCTTATGAAGAGCTTAATTCCGCAATATCCGATTATCAAGATGCAAAAGCAGCGTTATCTGAACTAACAACAGAAGCCGAAGGGTATGCTGACGCACTAGAAGATGCAAATAAAAAAGCTCAAGAGCTAATGGATTAGTATCCCGAACTTCGTGCCTAGGCTTATCGAGATACTTCAGGACTTATATAGTTTGAAGATTTAGATGCTGTACAGCAAACGATTGCATCTTAGGTTAGTGATACTGAAACAGCTTCTACCTTAGCTCAAATAAGAGCCAATAATGCAGATATTCAAAATTAGATAACTCAATTTGCACGAAATAATGATATTCGTGGAAAAATATATTATTCAGATGGTTACATCACTTCTGGAGAAGATATTACAAGAAAGCAAATCGCAGCTATTGTTGAAGCTATAAATAATAATGGCGGAACTTTAGTAGAATCAGATCTAAATAGTATAGAAGAATTATCGAATGTTTCTGAAACGCTTAGATAGTCTATTATAGATAATTCTGATGATTTAGTAGAGCTTGCTAATTCTGTTAATATATTAAATGAATCTACAGAGTTTCTTGCCTCAGAAATGGCGCGTAGCTTTTTGTAGGGAAATAATGAAGATTACAGCAATTTAACCACTGCTCAACAATCTGCTGTAAATGCCATGGCAGGCACTATAGATATCAGAGAAACTTAGGCGTATTAGGATGCTCTTAATATCTATGAAGATATGAGAGATGCAGAAATCTAGGCGGAGTATGCTCGCCGTCAAGGATATGATTATGCTGAAAACGGCAATTTCTTTTCTAATGCTGGTACGGGTAATTATGTTAATGCTACAACAGGGGAAGAAATTCGTCTATAGGATTCATTTGTCAGAGATTGGCTTGCTTGGGATGACGCCTAGAGAGAAATTTATGGAGACGATAGTGACGCTTATCAACAAATGCGGGACACTGTAACAAGAGTTACAGAAGTTGTTAATGAAATAGTTGAAGGTTTTGACACTGAAATTTTAGGTTTTGTCAATTAGATTGATACTTCTTTTGATTCTTCTAAGTGGTCGCCAGAACAGATAGAGGCTATAGGAAATTCCATAGATGATATAATTAATGGTTTTAGCGAAGCTGATTTTCATAGCATGGGATATAAATCTGGCACTAAATTAGCTGAAGCTATTCAGGAAGCTATTGAAAACTATGATTCACAAGCTTATTATGATGCTATACAAGATAGGGCTGCATCAGCAGAGTCTAGTGCTAGAAATCTTATGTCCTCCATTCAAACAGGTGAAACAGATTACCAAAATATTGGAGATAATGAAGATTATAATAATCTTATTGCTGATTTATCGTAGTTAAGAGAAATTTATCCTGAATTAAACGCTGAATGGATGATACTTTCCGAAAACTGGGAAGTAGGTACATAGAGATACTTAGAAGCTCTACAAAATGTTCAGTATGCTCTTGCCTAGATAGAGCTAGAGGGATTAGTCGAAGACGCTAACGAAGTAATAGACACCGCTTCGGAAATCGTTAATAGCGAAGATTTTAATATAGACGTTGAAGCTGATTTAGAAGAGTTTAATGATGCTATTCAAGATGTTTTAGATGCTGAATATGCGATAAACATAGAAGTACATACTTAGGCCGAATCTGAATTTAATAGTCTCGTTAATGCTTTAGATGATATAGAAGAAAAAGCCTCTATGATAGGTGAAGGCTTTATTGTTTCTGCCGATGATATTAGAGAGCTTAATAATACCTTCCCTGGAATTATTTAGGGTATTGAAGAAGTTGGCGATGGGACTATACGACTTAATGAAGAAGTTGTATAGAGTGCTATTAATTCTGCTAGACAGGAAGTTGCAGCAGATGCTCAAAGTGCAGTAGATAGATTAACAATATAGGCTAATCTTCTAAGAGCTAAATAGTAGACTTATATAACTATGGCCCAAGCTGCATCCGTGTTAGCTGGACAAGAAACAGAGTCAGAAATGACTTAGGCTGAAGCTAGAGCAACCATTTCTTAGGGACTAGAAGATCTAAAACAATAGAATAGTGAAATAGCTACCAACACTATTAACACCCACGCTCAAGAAGCCGCAGACGCAGCGGATATCAATGCTGGAATTACTGCGGGTAACTGGGCTTCAGCTTTTTAGTCGGCAGCTGATTCTTCTGCGTAGTTTGCAAGAATAGCTATTCAAAATATGCAAGCAGTTACTTCTATGGATATGGGTGCTGTTACGTCAGGAGCTATTAATTCAAATTATGCTGGAGCTAGTGGTCAAAGTGTAGAGGCTTCTGCTATAGAGGAAACTTCTAACATGCTTGAATCTCCTGACACTTCAGAATAGCAGTGGGCCGAGCAAGCGGCTTATTTTGAAGCCATGGCTGAAGCAGCTGGAGCAGCAGCTAATGATATAGAGGGCATGATAGCTCAAATTGGAGGCATGGTTTCTGGAGCTGGAGCAGGATTTTCTGGAGTAGCTTCAGGTCAAGGTTGGAGCGGTGGCTCTGGCGGAGGTGGAGGTTCTGATGAAGCTAAAGAATATGACCTTGAAGAGCCAAAAGCCTTAGAAGATATAGAAGACCGCTACCATGAAATAAATCGTCAAATAGAGCGTCAAGCTGATCTTCTAGATGATATAGATAACGCAACTGATAGAGCCTACGGCGCAAGAAGATTAGCCGGATATGAGCAATAGATAGAAGAGCTTAACGGATAGTTAGATAATTATAACGAAAAACTTGCCGAAGCAGAAAACTATTTAACTTCTGACCGTGCGGAGCTCAATAGTCTCTTTAATGGATTAGTTTCCTTTGACGAGAATGGAGAAATTTTAGGTTATCAAGCTATAGAACAATAGATGGTTGATGACTATAATGCGTTTTTAGCTAACTATAATGCTTTTATTCAAATGTTTAATGCTCTTACAAAAGCTGAGCAAGAGGCAAGACAAGCTGAATATGATAGTTGGCAACAGCAACTCCAAACTGCACAGGATCTCTTTGATAGACGCCAAGCAGCGCTCGAGCAGTATGAAGATACGCTTGATACGATTCAAGAAGTCCGCGATAGCATAGAGGAAACTTAGAGAGCGATCGCGGACGCCCGCCTTGCGCAGATAGAGCACAGGCTTGAAGTCGTAATAGATGTCCATGAAGCGCGCGATGCAGTTAGGAGTTTAACCCGAGAAATCGCAGAATCATTTGGAGATCTTCTTACTCATGGAATAGAATCTACAAGACTTGGCTGGGAAGACACTCAAGCCAATATGGGGCTTCTTAGTGAGTACCAATAGACTTATAATGAGTATCTTGGAGAACTAGCTAATGCGGATGAGTACACCGATGTAGATTAGATAATTAGCAATCTGCAAGATCTTCAAGATTAGGTTATAGGAACCGCGGAAGATCTTCTTGCATGGATAGAAGAGCTTGAGTAGATTGTCCCTAATGCGATAGATGACGCGAGAGAACGCTTTGATTAGTTTATTAACTAGCTGGAGCATAACGATACTATCGCTTCGGCAATAGAAGAACTTTATGCACTATAGGGCGTAACTATAGAAACAGAAGAAGGGTTTAATAGACTCCAGTCAGCAACCCAAGAGCGCCTCGATGTTCAAGTCGCGCAAGCCCAACTCCAGCGTCAATGGTTTGAGGAAGCAAGAGACAGATTAGCTCAAGCTGAAGCAGCTCTTGTTGGAGTATCGGAGACAGATGCGCAGTATGATTATTTGCGGAATTAGCGCGATGCGCTCCTAGAAGAGTACAACAGTGCGCAAGAAGCCATGCTTGAAAGCGCCGCCGCAGCTATGGAAGCCGCGTAGGAAATGTATACTCGTGCGCTAGAAAAAGCTCTGAATGATTTTGATAATTTGCTTTCTGATGGATACGGGTTAGACTTCCTACAAACTCAATATGACCACTTCATAGATACAGAAGAGCGTTATTTAGATAAGGTTAATGAAGCTTATGAGGTTGCGTCTTGGTATAATAGACTTTAGGCCGATATTGACGATGCTACTGATTCTGCTATGCGCGATAGACTAAAAGCTCTTCAAGAAGAGATAGATATTCGTAGAGAAAACAATACACTAAGTGAATACGATTTAGATATTCTTGAAGCTAAGTACCAAGTTCTCTAGGCGCAAATGGCACTAGAAGATGCGCAGAATAATCGTAACCAATTAAGGCTTGTCCGCGATAGCCAAGGTAACTGGAACTACCAGTATACTGCGGACGCCGAATAGGTTGATAATGCGCAACAAGACTTGCTAGATGCAGAAAATGAATGGTATAATATAGCTAAGGATTAGGTTACAGATGTTACTAGCGAGATAATCACCACATGGCAAGAATGTAGAGATGAGATTGAATAGGTCTATAGTGATATGACTCTATCCGATGCGGAAAGAGCCGCTCGCGCGGAAGAGATTTATAACTATTATACTCAGAAGATCCAAGATCTAGAAAACGAGAAACAAGTTGCCATAAGTGATATGAACGAAGCTGGTAATCAATCATTAATCCACTCTGCGGCATCAACCGGCGCGGATTTAAGCGACATTACGCAGATGACTTCTGAGGAACTATAGGCTATTGTTGAGTAGGCTGGTATGAATATCAATGATCTCTTGCTAAAAGACCAATAGACCATGATTGAAATCTTTGGGTAGAATTCAGAAGTTGTTAATCTATTTGACAATACTTACGCTGATGCACTATCTAATATGACTAGTAACACTGTAAATTTTGAAGCTTACTTAGAGGACCTACTTAACTAGGCAGAAGGTAACTTTAATAACTACCGCGACACTGTAGCTAATGTTGCCAATGATACTGGTACTAGTCTTGGTGATCTAGATGGATATCTTAATTAGGTATCCGATTCTACCGATAATCTAGCTATGGCTGGGCAGAATGCTACCGATATGATGTGGCAACAGATAGATGCTATTATGCAACTATGCAATCAATATGCGCAAATGTTAGATCTGGTTTATTAGAATATTAATGCGCAAAGAGATTTAGCTAACGCAATAGCAAATACGATTGCCAGTGAAGCTAATAGGGCGCCTAGCGGTTCTGCGGAAGATGAGAGCAGCCTTGGGTATGACCCAAATACAGACTATAACTAGCTAATTAGCGATGGTATTAGATAGGGCTGGCTAACGTATGGTAGTTCTGCATATAGATAGCTAAATGCCCAACGTGAAGCTAAGATAGAAGGAGAAAATCTTAGCCATGACTACGTTATAATTGAGGGACAAGAGGCTGAAGAGTACTTCGCCGGGTTGACTCAAGATGGTGGATATGGCGTATGGGGCAATAAGACTCTTTGGGATAATAGGCTCCATATGTTAGGTATCTCTGGATATGCGTCTGGCGGCTATACAGGAGAGTTTGATAATGGGCGTCTAGCAATACTCCATGAAAAGGAATTAGTACTTAATCAAGAGGATACTAAAAATATACTTGCGGCGGTCGAGCTCGTACGCTCGTTTACTCCTGAGTTAATGCGCTCTATAGAGAGTACACTAGACAATAATGTTGTAACGTTAATAGGCGCATTAGCTGATAAGATTAGTGGAAGCACTTCTATTGCGTCGACGCATGACACCATAGAACAAAGTGTTACAATAGAGCGAGTTGAGTTCCCGAATGTCACTTCTTCTGATGAGATTTAGGATGCGTTTGCGAGCTTGGTTAATGATGCGGCCCAATGGGCTAGTAGGAGAAAAAGCTAAGGAGGGGTTAATCCCCTCCTTAGAGAGAAAAAGGAGGAATTATAGTGAATAGCGCAAGCGAATCTTTACTTCAAGCTATTGACCTCTTGGTAGATAAAAGAATGGGGTAGCTTAGATTTGATAAAACGATTCAAGCTGAGATTTATAGCATTGTAGATTTAGATACTGGAGAGTATCAGGTCAAGTATGCTGGCAACGTGTTCTCAGCATTCGCGCAAGATACTACTAAGTCCTTTTCCGTCGGAGACAATGTTTATGTAACCGTACCAGAAGGGGATTTTGATAATAAGAAGATGATAACAGGA
>CALVMT010000166.1 GCA_944347775.1 uncultured Clostridia bacterium
TATTCGGCTCCTTCTTTCATTTTCTGCTCATCTCCCTCCAATTTCTCCTCCAGCTCTTTTCTGTATTCTTCATCCAGCAGCTTCATAATCCTTCCCTGAAGACCGGTTGTTGGAATCGTTGCTACAATTCCGGTTCCCCTCTCTTTAATACGCATCTCTCTTTCAATCTCTTTAAACAGAGGGGCAACTAATAATTTAGGAACAATACAAATTGTAACAATTCTGCTTGTGCCGCTCAGCCCGCAGATATCAAGCCATTCTGCCCTGGCCGTTCCCTGTCCTCTTAACTGATAACGGATAGGGAAATGAAACCGATCCAGCAAAGCCGAGAATTTTTTCTCTGTAGCAGAATCTGTGATTGCAATCATAATACGCAATGCAAAATTCTTTTTTTGTTCCTCCATATAATTTATTCCTCCTCCAGTTCAATAATACTGTCTTCCTCATGATCATCCGTGATCTCTTCTGCCTTTTTCGCCTTATTAAATTTGACCACATAAATGATTCCGGTAATCTGAATCGCGATCAGCGGAGCCAGAGCAACAAGCGCAACTACGCCAAACGCATCCGTGATTACATTGCCTCCGACCGCGATACAGCTCCCGATTGCCAGTGGAAGCAGGAAGGTGGATGTCATGGGGCCACTGGCCACACCGCCGGAGTCGAACGCGATTCCGACAAAGATACTGGGAACAAATTTTGTCATAATCAGAGCGGCCGCATACCCCGGAATAATAATCCAATAGATATTGATTCCTGTCAGAACCCGCACCATCGCCAGTCCGACCGCGCAGGATACCCCAATAGACAGACAGAGGTTAATCGACTTTTTGGATATCATTCCGTTCGTTATCTCTTCTACCTGATTATTTAATACCTGAACCGCAGGCTCTGCCTTAACAATATAATAGCCGATCAACATTCCAATCGGAACCAGAAGCCATTTCACATTGCTTGCGGCAATTTCTCCTCCCAGAAGATTGCCTACCGGCGCAAAGCCGACATTCACTCCTGTTAAAAACATAATGAGTCCGATAATAGTATACACGAAGCCAACAACCATTTTCAATACCTGATGTCTGTGATACTTCCGGACGAGCAGCTGAAAGCCGACGAATACCGCCAGAACCGGAAACATGGATGATATAACCTCTTTGGTGTAGGCCGGCAATTCCTTCACGAATTCATTCGCTAAATCTCTCGTTGTCGTAACCTGCGGCACCAGCGCCTCACTGTAGACCGCGTCTGTGGGATGATAAAAGATTCCGAGCAGAAGAATCATTAAGATTGGTCCCACACTGCACAGCGCAACCAGACCAAAGCTGTCACTTGCCCCATCCTTATCCGTTCTTGCCGCAGACAGACCAACGCCCAAAGCCATGATAAACGGCACTGTCATAGGCCCCGTTGTTACACCTCCCGCATCAAACGCAACCGCGACAAAATCATCCGGCGCAATGAACGACAATAAGAATAACAGGATATAGAATCCAATTAATAATACGGACAGTCTGACTTTCAGAAGGATTCTAAGAACCGCAATTACGGTAAAGATACCAACTCCAACCGCGACACTCCATATAATCGCACTATTTGGTATAGATGCCACCTGATTCGCAAGGACCTGCAGATCCGGCTCAGCAATCGTGATAAAGGTTCCCATAAAGAAACTCACAATAATAATGAAAGCAAGATTCCTTGTCTTAAAAAGCTGACCGCCTACTCCCTGACCTAACGGCGTCATGGACATTTCTGCGCCCAGCTGAAAAAATCCCATTCCTACAATCAGCAGAACTGCACCAGTCAAAAATACAAGCAATGTTCCTGTTTCCATAGGAACAAGAAGAATACTTAAAATTAAAACAATACCGGTAATCGGCAAAACAGAAGCTAACGATTCTTTTATTTTTTCTTTCAGTTTTTCATTCAATGGCATCTCTCCTTTTTCGACTGAGCAGATCCGGATCTCCAGAACATATATTCATGACTCGACAGCATCCCCCTCTTCACTATCTTTTATTATATGTTTCAATTTTTTCATTGTCAACTAAAAATTTTGTTAATATCAGTTATTATCTTGTATTTTTTTAGATTGTCTGACAAGGGAAAAAAAGTAAAAAAGGCAAAGACATCCGGGGACATCTCCCCGGACATCTTCGCCACTCTGGTCTTATCAGGCTTCAATTAGTCTTATCAGCCTTCAATTTCAATATATTTTTTCTCTTCAACGGCAGGCTTTACTTCCTTCTTCGGAATAAACAGCTTCAGGATACCATGCTTATATTCTCCCTTGATATCCTCCTGCTTAACATTCTCGCCAACATAGAAGCTTCTCTCACAGACCCCCGCATACCGTTCACGGCGAAGGTAACGGCCGCTCTTCTTATCCTCCGTATTCTCGTCCAGACCCTTCTCCGCGTGAATGGTCAGATATCCGTCTTCCAGCGTAGCCTGAACCTCCTCCTTCTTAAATCCCGGAAGATCCATCTCCAGCTCATAGC
>CALVMT010000167.1 GCA_944347775.1 uncultured Clostridia bacterium
TGCTTAAAAACCTAAGATTTTTTAACACAAAATAATTTTTGCAAGTGCAAAGAAATAAATCAACGCTTGAGAAAGGAGTAAATAATATTTGATATAGATGATAGTATGGCTGGCTCTACTACGAATATCAGTATCCGTATGGACTCTGACCTTAAAGCACAGGCCGATGCGCTGTTTAACGAACTGGGTATGAATATTTCTACTGCGTTCAATATCTTTGTCCGTCAGTCGCTTCGGGAGGGCAGGATACCCTTTGACATTTCTCTGAATCAGCCCAACAAGGAGACGATTGCCGCCATGTTGGAAGCAGAAAGGATTGCAAAAGACCCGTCCGTGAAAGGCTATACCAATCTGGATGAGCTGTTTGCCGACCTTGAAAAATGACAGAAACGAAGTATATCGTCAAGCCCACTACGCAGTTTAAAAAGGACTACAAACTGGCAGTCAAGCGCGGACTGAAAATCGATCTGCTGAAGGATATCATCGCCGCTCTGGCTATGGGAGAGAAACTTCCTGAAAAAAACAAGGATCATGCGCTGACCGGAAACTGGGTAGGACATCGGGAATGTCATATACTCCCGGACTGGCTGCTGATCTACCGTATTGAAGATGATGTATTGGTTCTGACCTTAGCCAGGACCGGTAGCCACAGTGATCTATTTGGAAAATAATTTCTGAACGCAGAACAGCCGCAGGTTTTTCGCCTGCGGCTGCTTAGCTCCAATGCTTATTCTATTTCTTCTGCGGCTTCTTCTATCCCAAGCCAATCTTCAAAGGACTTTCTGGAAATGCGGATCATATTGCCAATGCGGATGATCTTAAATGCTCCTGACTTTGCCAGCTTGTAGGCCGAAGCCTTTCCAATTCCCAGAATAGCGGCTATGTCGTCCACTGTATAGGTTCTGTTCTGCGGAGCCTTATTTTCATTCGAGATACTCATAATGACCTCCAAAACGTACCGGCATTTTTTACAACAGTAAATGTGAAATGCCGATGGTATAAGGCCTCCCGCGCCGGTTTCCTGCTAATAATTTGCTAATTTGACCCTGCGGACGCCCCGTTATGAGGCGGCATTCTGCGGATTTTTAGGCAGTTTGACCAGGCGCCGGGTGAGGCTATTTACAACGAGAAATCATTGGAAGTCATCAGGTAAACATTGTGCGAAGCCGAACACCATACTCCTAAGCGGAATCTGGTGTGTTCGAGTCTCGCCGGGGGTGCCAAAATGCCGCCGCAAGCTATCTTATGGCTTGCGGCGGCTTCTTTTACTGAAACTGGAATAGATGCAGGGCGAATTAACACAAATATTTTCGGAACATACAAATAATGTATAAAATGAGTCAATTTTGTGCTGTTTTTGTTGAAAAATCTCTTGAAATTTCAGATATTCATAGTATTATAATGGGATTGGGAATTCCCACACTCTTGTAAAATACTTGAAGGAGGTATTCCGATTATAAAGCATAAATGGCTTACATGCGTACTTACTGTATGTATGCTGCCCTTCGCGGCTCAGGCGGCAAATGAGCCGGCTGTGGCACAGGTCGGAACGAAAACTTACGATTCTGTGCAAGATGCCATAGAAGCTGCGCAAGCTCCTGGAGGCAATGGCACTGTAACCATTCTGGCCGGCGAGCACACGGCTGCGGAAGTACAGCCTGTGACTGTCAACAAGTCTGTCACTTTCATCGGCGAAGGCAACCGCGCTTCCAAACTCGTGAACTATGTGTTCAACGTTAGCTCCGGCACAGCAGGTGAAGTTTCGGTAATTTTCGATAATCTGAGCTTTACCGGCAAGAGCCAGATCAAGGTCGGCGGCGGTTCTGGTCTCGTCGATCTGACGGTGAACAACTGCTATGCCTACCTTACGCACGATTCCGTCGACGAGAATGGCCAGACGGGTCAGCTCATTTTCCCTGTCGGCGGGTACAGCAGCGAGCTGGAGCTGACTGTCACCAACTGCGAGCTCATAAACGACCACAGCATAAATGGGGAGGATGCCGCTCCTGTGATCCACAGCGAGGGCAACTTACTCAAGAGCGCCACGATCACCGGCAACGTCTTCGGTTCTGCACAGTATCCCTGCGACCGTGTGGCCATCAAGTTTGCCCGCCGCATGGACGGCACCACGATTACTATCAGCGACAACACCATTTACGGCGCTACTACTGAATCAAAGGACTTCTATATCCTGAACTTCTGGCAGTCCGGAAATGATGCACATGACGGACTGGCGATCATATTGGCTCATAATACGGTGAACTGTGACATCGTCGGCGGCCACAAGGCCTATGCTGCGCTCATCCAGAACTCTGTCGTGACTTCGGATGGAAAGAACGAGGCCAACCTCATCGTGGCCGACGGCAACACCGTCAATGGCGTGCTGTGCGATGATGTGGTCAATGAAGCGAACGCTACGAAATTCCCTGTGGCCGAGGCCAAAGTCGTGAAGTCCGACGGCACGACGACCTATTACGCCTCTGCGAACGATGCCATCAAGGCTGCTCCGGAAGGCAGCACCGTCACGCTGCTGCAGAATGTGGGCGGCATAAGCATTCAAGGCAAGAAAAATATTGTAGTAGATGGCAATGGCAACAATGTTGGTTCGGTTGTTTTCGAAGGAGCAAACGATAGAGTTACGCTCAAGAACGCCGAATTCATAATGACTGGCGACAACACCATCAATCTTATAAGTCCCTCTGACCAATCCAACGACAATACCACCATTTCTGACTGCACTTTCACGCTCAACGATGCTCCAAACCCGTGGGTAGCAATCTATGTGCAGAATTTATCCAGCGGATTGACCATAGAAAACAACGAGTTCAACATCCACCGCACATCTGATAAAACCTTCCAGTGCATCGGCTTCGCGTACACTTCCAATATGCGTGCGAACGATGCGACAATCACCGGCAATACTATGACGGCTGACCACACGAATGGCTATTCGTATTTCGTGATAGGAAGTCGCGATGCCGTCAGCTCAACCGGGGAGAAGGAATACGGCATTACCGACCTGAAGATTTACAATAACGACATCACATACTCCGAAACTTCGCTGGGAGACCAGTATTGCACTTCCTTTGCCAATATCGATGGACTAGAGGTAAAGGGCAACTCCTTCAACAACTGCTCTGTCGGCGTGTATTTGAGCAGCAAAGAAGGCCTGCCTACCAAGAACGTCTCCATAACCGGCAATAGCGGCAACGAAACGTATTCGGTGCTTATCAATGGCAACAACGCTCTGGCCGGCAGTTTCGAGACTGATGTGCCTGCTGACAAGATCAATATTTATGGAAATGATACTGCGTCTGCCATTATTAAGGTCGATTTTGACGCCAACGGTGGTAATTGCGATGTTGAAAGCAAGGTGCTTGCGCTTACCGAAGGCTCCGCTGTCATAGGCAAGCTGCCCACTCCGACGCACAACGGCAGCTACGACTTCGTTGGCTGGTTCGACGAGAACGGCAACCGCATTACTGCGGACACGGTGCTCACCAAGAACACCTCCCTCACTGCCCGCTGGAACTACACCGGCTCTGTGGGCTTCAACATCTCTGTTGCTGGCACGGAGCACGGCACCGCCACCGTCAATCCCACCGTCGCCGCCGCCGGAGACACCGTGACCATTCAGCCGGTTGCCGATCCTGGATATCAGGTTCAGTCCGTCACTGTCACCGACACCGACGGCAACAAGATCGACGTCACTGCTGCGGCCAACGGCATCTACTCCTTCGTGATGCCCAGGAAGTCCGTCAAGGTCGCCGTGACCTTCGCTGCCGGTGCGGCTGCGATGGCGTTCACCGACATTGACGCCAACGCCTACTACGCGCGGTCGAGTGGGCTGTGGATCACGGCGTCACCACCGGTGCTACCGGCACGACTTTCGCCCCGAACGCGGACTGCACTCGTGCGCAGATCGTCACCTTCCTCTACCGCTACATGGGCTGAAGCCCATAAGCGGCCAACGAAACAACAAAGACCCGGCTCCTTTTGAACTGCTGGCCGGGGGAATTTTGCTATTTTCCCTGTCTTCTTGATGGGGAGCAGTTTAGGAAGATTTCCTGCCAAGTGGTGCCGCCGGTGGTGGCTGGTATGCAGACTTAAAAGTTCCAGTCGGATCTATGTTATTTCATCCTGTCGGCATCTGTTAATTCCCGAATCACGCGACAGGGGTTTCCGGCCGCGAAACTACGTGGAGGAATATTCCTTGTCACAACACTTCCCGCACCAATGACACACCCCTCTCCAATGGTCACCCCGCCGCAGACCGTCACATTTGCAGCCAGCCAACAGTTGTTTTCTATGGTAATCGGCTTGGCATACTCCAAATTAGAATACTTCCCA
>CALVMT010000168.1 GCA_944347775.1 uncultured Clostridia bacterium
TATTACCGATGGCAGATTCCTGATAGCA
This sequence comes from uncultured Clostridia bacterium, assembly GCA_944347775.1. Lineage (GTDB taxonomy): Bacteria > Bacillota > Clostridia > Christensenellales > Christensenellaceae > QANA01. The sequence continues at coordinate 29 of CALVMT010000168.1, forward strand.
TACGATGGAAATCCGGCCTATTCATTGGTTCCTAATATTGGTGATCCCCAAATGTTATTTTTGGCGAACAATATTAGTCGAATGAAGGATACCACCGAATTGGGAACTCGTATTGTTGAAGTCCATAATGGTTCGTCGCTTTTTACTGGCAATGCAGGAGGCGGTGAAAGTAACTTACGGAGATATATTATTGAAAATGATCTTTTGGAGGCCATTATTGCTGTTCCCGAGAAGATGTTCTACAATACAGGCATTGGAACTTTCATTTGGATTGTCACGAACCGTAAGGAATCCCGAAGGAAAGGAAAAATTCAATTGATTGATGCTACCGGTCTGAAATCACCTCTTCGTAAGAACCTCGGTGAGAAAAATTGTGAATTTACGCCGGAAATCAATGATCAGATACTTCGTGCTTATATGGATTTTGAAGAGACGCCTATCAGCAAGATTTTCGATAATTCCGAATTCGGGTACTGGGAAATCACGGTCGATCGTCCTAAACGCGACGAACAAGGCGTTATCGTCAAGAACAAACGGGGTAAAATCGAAATCGACAAGACATTGCGTGATAAAGAACAAGTCCCGCTGACCTATGAAGGAGGTATCGAAGCTTTTGTTCGGAACGAGATTCTTCCATATACGCCCGATGCTATTGTCGATACGGACGATTATGTAATTGGTTATGAACTGAGTTTCACCAAATATTTCTATAAGCCCAAGCGGTTGCGAACGCTCGATGAGATTCGTGCCGACATTCGGGCCATAGAGGAATCGACAAAAGGATTGTTGAACCAAATATTAAACTAATTATGGAGATCAATCTAAAACAAGCTATTTCAATGTTTTTTTCACAGTCTTCATTTGACATGGTTTATCAAGAGGCTGTCGCTAATGCATTGGACGCAGGAGCATCAAAAATAGATATTCATTTTTCTGCATCTACGCTTTCGAACATAAAGTCTTTTCATTTGACAATTTCCGATAATGGTATTGGTTTTACAGATGAGCGATACACAAAATTTTGTCGCCTTTTGGAAGTTGACAAAGACGACAAAACACATCGTGGCCTTGGGCGATTGGTTTACCTGTTCTATTTTAATAACGTGAAGGTAATCAGCCACTATAATGGGAATCAATATCGTGAGTTTAATTTTGACAAAGAGTTTGGTACTGATGCTCCTAACAATAGCTCTACTTTAGAGAGTGAACACGAGAGCGGCAGTACTCTGGAAATGACAGGATATAACTTATCTAAATTAAAAGAGAAAAATTTTGCTGATGCTGAATGGATAAGAAGACGAATCTTAAAGAAATTTTATTCTCTATTATACAAAGCAAAAAAGAATGGGAATGATATAAATATCACTATCCAATCGACCATAGGTACAACAAACGTAGTGCGCACAATTAGTGCTGCTTCTATTCCTGAGTTGAATGAAAAATCAATTGTGTCTAAATATTCCCTTGACGGGGAGATGACGCTGTATTATTCTGTTAAAGAATGCGATATAAAAGATTCATCGGTAATTACTGCTATCTCTATTGATAATCGAAATGAATCAATAGATGTCTTTGCTGATGAGAGTATCCCCAAAGGATATGATATGGTATTTATTTTATACTCTGATTCTTTTCAAGGGCAAACGGATGCTACTCGGCAGGTTATAACGATTAAACCGTCTGACATGAGAATGCTCCAAAAAATATTTAGAGATGAAATAATAACCATACTTTCTGATTTGGCGCCCAAAATAATAGAACAGACGCAGCGTACATCTGAACAACTTAATAATCAATTTCCCCATTTGAGAGGCTATTTCGAAGAAGACACGATTGGAATAAGCTCAAAAACCGAAGTTATCAAAGAAGCACAGACGCGTTTTATCAAAGATCAGCGAGATATTCTTTGTAAGTCGACCGATTTAACTGATACGGAATTCGAAAAGTCAATGAATTTGGCTGGTAGGGCATTAACGGAATATGTGCTATTCCGCCAGAAAACGATTGATCGATTAAAAAAGATTGATAAAAAGGATCAAGAATCTGAAATTCACAACATATTGGTTCCGATGAAAAGGATTCTTCGTTCTGGAGATTTCAGCCAAGATATTTATATAAACAACACATGGATATTGGATGACAAGTTTATGACATATTCCACAATCTTGAGTGATATGGAAATGACAGACTTGCTTCGAGAATTAACAAAAGACGAGGTTATAAAAAAAGATGATAATAGACCGGATATTGCAATTATCTTTTCGGACGATCCAAAAACCACAGAGAAGTTTGACGTCGTAATTGTTGAATTAAAGCGCAAAGGATTAAAGCCAGAGGACAATGTTCGGGTTGAAGTTCAACTCGAGAAAAGAGCGAGAGGATTATATGGATTGTACCCCGGTAAAGTGCAATCATTGTGGCTATACGGAGTAGTTGAACTTGACAATGATTACAAATCACATTTATCATCAGCAGGATACCATCCTCTATATTCTAAAGGGAATGTTTTTGTAAATACGAACGATATTACTGTAGATTGGGAATCGGGTATAAAGATTCCGGCGGTACGTTATATTCTGGATCTCGATGCAGTTGTTAATGATGCAGATGCAAGGAATCTAACCTTCTTGAATCTGATTAAAAGTAAATTTGAAGCACAATAGAAATGACAGTATATCCAACATATAAGGACAGCGGTATCGAATGGCTTGGTCAAATTCC
>CALVMT010000169.1 GCA_944347775.1 uncultured Clostridia bacterium
CATCGATATAATACGCGATCAACCCCTCTTCGGACTTGCTGACCAGACCGAATTTCGGAAAATTCTCCGTTCCGAGGAATTCGTTCACAGTAAGCGTTGTTTCGAGATTGAAAGAATCGTACGACTGATAATCGAAGAAGTAGAATTCGTTGCCCGTGCCGACCTGCGCGTAGGTATCTTCTTCCACGCCCGCAACAAAGCCGCTGGTGTAGGTGGTCATGCCCGTGTCGTTGATGACGTACCACGTGGCGGGTTCGGAAAGGTTGCACCCGAGCATCATCGTCCACGTTGCACGCGGGCCGGAAGTGTACGAACGCTTCGTATTAAAAGAAGGCGCGCAAACGATCGACTCCGGTTTTTCGCTCAGATTGAGCGAACTGTACGGCAAATACAGCTCCATCGAGTAGCCATTGCAGGTGCTCGAGTTGAGTTCGCCGTTGATGAGGACAGCACCCATGCTAGGCACATGCTTTCTCGTATAGTCATACTGTTTGTCCTGTGCTTTGAAGCCGATCCACTGCTCCGCATAGCCGTTCGCACCCAAGCGCAGCTGAATGACATTGGAGTTCAGAGTTGCCGTATTGGCAGGCGCAACCTGGATCTCAACACTGGTGTTATCATAAACAGAAGCTTCTTCGTGATAATAAACACTCTTATCATCGGATACGAATCCGAAGAATACACCTTCTTCACCCATGTGCGCATAAACTTTCATATTTACGCCGTTCACATCGGTAAAGCTCAGGAAACTTTCACCGTATTCCTCCGTTGTAACCGAACCGTCGACGTTCATGTCCGTATCCGGATATTCGAGATCGGTCCAATTTCCGTCTTCGGACGTACCGTTGTTATATTCGTATTTTTCAAACTTGTAACCGCTCGTTTGTTTGCTGCAAGCGACAATAAACATCGCGAGGCTGACACAAAGGAGAGCCATCAGAGAAACCAAAAGTATCTTTCTTGTTTTCATTTTAACCCTCCTTATTTACCCAGTACCGCAATATCCGAAATGGCATGTTCTGTACTGACGCCCGGAATTTTGATCGTGATCTCATTCACAAGCATCGGCGCAAATTCAATGATGAAACTGCCGCCCGGAATATATTCACCGTCAGAGGTATAGTATTTATCCCAATAGAAATCGAGACTGGACGTATACGCCGTTCCGGCAACTTTTGCATCGTCATCTTTAAAGCTGAACTCAACCGATTCAATGCGGTTAAATGCAAGATCGTAATTGCTGCTGTTATATATGAACAGAGCACAAATTTCACGATACTCGCTGAATTTGAGCGTGATCTCCGCTGTGCCCGCATTCATGACAAATTCGGAAACAACTCCGTCGTCATGGATCATCACTGCGCCGTCATTGAGATACTTGACGTCGCTCCCGTCCTTGACATTTGATGCCGTCACCGTAGCTTCCGGTGCAATATTCGACCATTCGCCTGTTGTCTGCGGCATATATGCATAGCTGCCGCCGTTCGCGTGCAAAACCTGCTCATTATCCGAATTGGTTACCCAAACCAGCGAATCAAAAGCGATCGCACGGGACGAGTTACCCGTAACGCGGTCGGTGTGCGCATGGTACACGATAAACATCTTGCCGTCTTTTTCAACTACACTGTTATGACCTGTACCGGACATCCAGGAGCAGGAAGGATCAGCATACAGAAGCCAGCCGCCCTGTTCGCGCGTAAGTTTCGTAAAGGGACCGTTCGGGCTGTCGCTAACGGCAAGGCGCACCGAATACATCTTGTCCGTAAACGTATTTACCGAGAACATTAAATAATATTTTTGGTTGCTCTCATTATAAATCACAAACGGTGCTTCGTTGACGTTTCCTTCGTTGAGCGCTTCTTCTTGTCCTTCGAGCGTCAATTTATTCGTTTCGGTAAGGAGTCGAACATTTGCATAATTTTCGTTTTCATCCAAAAGCGGACGCCAATATTCATCCGTTTGCATTACGCAAATCGAAGAAGTACTGTGGCCGCTGCCAAGGTCGCGGACAAAATACAAATATTTATCACCTGTCTGAGGATCAATAAACGGGCTCGCGTCGATGACTTTCATATAGCCGTCGCCAGCTTCTTTCGTAAGATAATCGCCGTCGTCTTCACCCTCTTTCTGTTCGCGCATATCGCGGAAATCCACGAGCGCGGGATAGACGTAAAGGGAGCCTTCTGCCAAACCTGCCGATTTTGCCGCTTCGTTATCCTCTACGGGCGCAAGCTTTTCCTGCCAGTAAGCGAGCAGATCTTTCTCTTCTTGCGTTGCATCGGCAGATGCTTCCACACCCTGAATATAGATCGCATATTGTTCAAAGGGACCCTGCGGATTTTCGCTGACCGCACAGTCGATATAAAAATCTAAGCCCCGGAACAGATACGCCGCATTGTAAAACATCATATACAGCCCGAGATCTTCATCGTAAATTACTTCGGGCGCCCAGAAATTGGTTGTTGCAAAGGAAGTAAATGTATACCCTTCCTCATCGTAAAAGTTAACCGGATTGTATGCCACACCCATGCATTCCCATTGATTCAGATCTTTACTGCGGGAAGACTGATATCCGCTTGCACCGATCTGGTCACTGGTGACATACGTATAAAAATATCCGGCCTGATCGCCTTCCTCAATGTAAATAACGGAAGGATCCGCACCAAGTTCTTCAAGATCGTTCTGGTACACGGTTTCACGGTTGTATTCTTTTTCTTCTTCACCTTCCGCGGGAGCTTTATACTCGTAATATTCCAGAGGAACGTTGACATTGCCATACCCTGCCGTTTCGGATGAACATCCTGCTGCCGCGAGTACGCCGAATACCATGACCGTGCCGAGAAGCAAAGCCAGGAATTTCTTCATAAATACCTCCTGAGTTTTATTTAAGACCGGATGACGCGATACCTTCGATGAAGTATTTCTGCGCCACAATGTAAATGATAACCGTCGGGAGCAACGCCACGAGCGTGCCCGCCATGATGGACGGCCAGTTGGAGTTGTACTGGTTGACAAACGTCGTCAGCGCGATCTGCAACGTCTGCAACGGGGGGCTCGTCAGATAGAGCAACGGTCCGAAATAATCGTTATAGCCGCCGACAAAGCCCAGAACACCCTGCGCGATCAGCGCGGGTTTGGACAGCGGGACCATGATCCAGAAAAAGATGCCGACATACCCCAGCCCGTCCAGCTTTGCAGCTTCCAGCGTTTCCGTCGGGATACCCGTAAAGAACTGACGCAGATAGAACACGCACGCCGCCGCACCGAACATACCGGGGATCATGAGCGGCAGAGGCGTTCCGCGCCAGCCGATCAGATCGTAAATGGTGAATGCGGGAACCAGCGTCACCATGCCCGGGATCATCATCGTCGCGAGCAGGATACCGAACAGAATGTTTTTGCCGCGGAAACGCAGTTTTGCAAATGCGTATGCCGCGAGCGCCGACGTGAACAGACCCAACAGCGTCGGAGGAATAATGATCCACAGCGTATTCAGAAAACCCGTCAGAATCGCTGTATATGCGTTCGCGATCGGCTTTTCGAATACCTGCGCATACCCTTCGAAGCTGAAGCCCATGGTCGGCCACCAGGTGAAGTTCGTGCTGTTCGCTTCGTCCCACTGTTTGAAACTCGTCACGATGACGATGTAAAAAGGAACGAGGATCCACAGCGTAAACAACACCAAAATGATGTACATTACGATTTTTTTCGCAATGTTCGTACCGTTTGCGCTCATCTTACGGATCTTACGGGGAGCTTCGAGCACTGCTTCGCCGCCTTGCACCGCGGCGGTCTCTTCTACAGTATTTTCAAACAATTCTTCATTATTCATCATAGCTCACCCACTTTTTCGATCCCCAGAAGTTGAACGCCACGACAACCGCAATGAACAGTGCCAAAATCCAACCTACCGCAGTCGCAATACCGATATCCGATCCGCCCTGCTCCTGGAACAATTCACGGAACAGATAGAAAACGATCGTCAACCCCTTATAACCCGGTCCTCCGCTCGGTGCCATGACCTGGAACTGCGTAAACGCCTGCAGTGAACCGATGACGCCCGTGATCAGCAGATAGAAGATCGTGGGCGAGATCGCCGGCAAGGTGATGCAGAAAAACTTAGTGAACATGCCCGCGCCGTCGATATCCGCCGCCTCGTAGCAGTTGCGGTTGACGTTCGTCATCGCCGCCATCAGCAAAATAATGTTGAATCCCGTACCGCCCCAGATGAGGATAACATACATGACGGGCATGAATGTGCTTTCCGAACCAAGCCAGTTAATGTTCTCCTTGATTATGCCGAGATTGCGCAGTACCGCGTTCAGCACGCCGTAATTGTAGTTGAAGATCCACTGCCACATGAACGTGACCGCAACCATCGAGCAGACGTACGGAATAAAATACACCGTCTGGAAAATTTTCTTTCCGCGGTTGCAGTTGGTCAGAAGCGTGCTGATGATGATGGAGATCACGAGCGAGATCAGCGTCGCCCCGATCACAAACAGCGTGTTGACAACAGACCGCCAAAACATCGAATCGGAAAGAACATCCTGAAAGTTTTGGAATCCCACAAATTCCGCCGTATTCAGCCGCAATCCCTTAAACTGATTGAAGCATATGTATAATGAAAATATGAGCGGTATAAAACCAAAGATCAAAAAGCCTAAAATGGGAATGCAACTCATTCCCCAGCCCATCAACTCTTCCTTATCCGTTTTGCGCCGTTTGGGGGCACGCACAGGTGCGCGCCCGCCTTCGGCATCGCCCTCCGGGAGAGCGATCAATTCATCCGTTACGTCCTCGTTCGGAGCGATAACGTCTTCTATCTTTTCCATATTCTTTTCCCCTTACTGAATTGTATTCTTGGGAGTATAATTGGTGTATTCGTACAACACATTTTGCGTCTTTTCGTTATTGTTGGTGAAAAGTTCGTTGACCGTCATCAGACCTTCACGGACTTTGGTGTTCAGATCGCTTGCCCAGTCTTTGATCCAGTCGCCGTCGGGCAGATACCACCAGTCACCGGGGGTCTCATAAGCAGCAGCTTCCACAAATACAATGGAGTTCTTCGGATCCTGATCGGGTTGCAGGAATACATCCGAATTCGCAAGAGCGATCTGGTTCGGAATGCAGAAGCCCTTTTCGGAC
>CALVMT010000170.1 GCA_944347775.1 uncultured Clostridia bacterium
TCCCGATAACGCAGCCTGCGAAGGATTCTTTGGAATGCTTAAAAATGAAATGTTCTATGGTCGCTCCTGGGAAAAGGTCTCACTTGACGATTTTCGTCAGGAGCTTGACCGCTATATCAATTGGTATAACCATAAACGTATCAAGATATCGCTGGGCGGGCTGAGTCCGATTGAGTATAGACATCATCTTGGCTTTGCTGCATAATCAGTCCAAGATTTTGTCTGCACCCCCAAGTCAATTTTCTCTACTGGTCTCTTTGACATATTCATTCACCCAGTTACATTTTACTGTTCACTTTTCTTTCTGAATATGTCTATAGAGTTCCTATGATTAGCCAAAATAATTCATAATATTATTCCCTTAGATATTCATCTTGAAACACTGCTTTAAGCCAAAGAATGTACATATAGTAGATTGAATCAAAAACTATCCTGCATTAGTTTATAAGCTCCATACATATCGCATCATATCATCGATAAGCTGGTCTAAAAAAATATCTGCTGTTTCAGGATTTAACAATGACTTATGTACTTCTACAATGGCTATTGCTTTCATATAGTTTGCGAAAATACGCCAGTCTACCTCCTCTGATTTGTTCGGTATAAAACTCAACAACCAGTTAGTTGTTTTTTCATCATTTTCAACATTCAAGAGATATTCTTCCGGCCACGACGCTTGTAATAAGGTGATTTCCTCTTGAGTCATATAAGAAAATACATTCACACTATTATGAAACATATCTTTGACATAATTTTTGAAAGCCGATTGGCTTAAATGCCCTTCCGAGTCCAACGCATCAAGTAATGCTTGTTTCTCCTTGTTGCGCTCGTAAATCATAAGCTCATAGATAAAGTCCTCTTTACTCTTAAAGAAGCGGTAAAAAGTTCCCTTGGCAATAGCGCACTTTTTTGTAATATCATCAATAGTCATCTTGCGATAGCCGAATTGTTTGAGTGAATCAAAGCCTGTTAAGAGAAGCTGCTCTCGTAGCTTCTCTTTTTGCTGCTCAGAAAAAATCGCAGGCATATCATTTCCTCCTTCTCAAAATGAACATACGCACTATTTTGGTCATTAAAATGTTATCAGAAAAGGAGCCACCTTGTCAAACAGATTCTCTCTCCGCTTACCCCACTTGACAGCGTGGTTAGTTTGTGCTAATCTATGAAATGACCATTATTATAAAAACAGTCATTTAGTTCTTTGCCATGAACGAAGAATGAAAAAGGAGGACACATATGGAGAAGAACAAACCGAATCCGATTGCAGAAGTGTTTTCCTATGCACACGACAAAAAGCTGATTGGACTTTCTGTCTTTCTCGCTGTGATTGCTGTGCTTAGTGGATTACTCCCATATTTTGCGGCCAGCTATCTTGTCATTGGTTTAATCAATAAGACCTTGACAATAAATCTTGTGCTGCTCTGGGGGATTCTTGCGATTGGTGGATACTTATTGAAAACGATCTGCCTTACATTTTCGTCTGTTTGCTCCCACAAAATGGGCTATGCAGTTATGGCAGAAATTCGCACGATGCTGACCCAAAAGCTTCTTCGTTTGTCAATGGGAAAGGCAACACAACGCAATGCTGGCGAGTATAAAGAAATTCTTATGGATGAAGTCGAACATTTGGAATACCCTCTGGCACATATGCTCCCGGAGCTGACTTCCCATATCCTTGGCTTTATAGTTGTCGTCATTTATATGTTTACCGTAAGCTGGCAGCTTGCCCTGGCCTCTCTCGGAACTTTAGTTCTTGGTTTTCTCATTTATGGGATGATGATGGCTGGAAAAGATGTGATGGGAATGTTCCAGAAATACACAAAAGACAGCGAAACAATGGCGGGGACAATGGTGGAATATGTGAATGGAATGGAGGTCATAAAAGCCTTTGGCCGTACAGCATCTTCTATGGAGAAATTTTCTTCTGCTGTTAAGGCATTTCGGGATTCTATGATTGCTTGGTTTAATCACTGCCATCCTTTCCTTGCCGGATTCTATGTAGTCACACCGAACAGCTTAATGTTGGTACTCCCTATTGGAATATTACTTTTAGCGGCAGGAAGCATTACTTTGGAGCATTTCATCCTTTGTATGTTTTTGGCCTTTGGTGTGGCACAGCCCTTAATCAAAATAATGGAATTTGCTGACCACATTATGGCGATCACAACCACAATGGGAAAAGTAGACGAGATTATGGGGATGGAAGAATTACCGCAAGGCGTATCTGCCCTCCCCGGCGCTGATGTTCTTAACATGAGTCATGTATCTTTTGGATACGGAGATACTGAGGTGTTGCACGATGTCAGCTTTGAAGTGCATAAAGGACAGAAAGTCGCATTTGTAGGGCCTTCCGGCTCTGGAAAATCAACAATAGCAAAACTGCTGGTACGGTTCTATGATCCCGATGCAGGAGGTATTCAAATCAATGGCATAGATATACGGAATATCCCTCTGGATGATCTGATGTCTAATATCAGCTTTGTTACTCAGGATAATTTCCTTTTTGATACGAGTATCAAAGAAAATATTCGTATGGGTAATATAACGGCTACAGACGAAGATGTAATCAATGCGGCAAAACAGGCCGGATGCCATGAGTTTATCGCTTCGCTTTCGGAAGGCTATGAAACTACCGCCGGAAATGCCGGGAATAAACTTTCCGGCGGTCAAAAGCAGCGGATTGCCATAGCAAGGGCTATCTTAAAGGATGCTCCTATTGTCATTCTTGATGAAGCGAGCGCCTTTATGGACCCGGAAAATGAAGAT
>CALVMT010000171.1 GCA_944347775.1 uncultured Clostridia bacterium
CTATTTTGGTTAAAGCGGATTCCTTTATTTTCATATCAATTAACCGCTTTCATAACTTGTTGTACCGTACTGTCATACTGGGCACTTCTCTGTCATTATGACATCAGCATAGCATAAAAGTCAATGATAAAGCCCAGCTGTCACAGAGAACTACACATATGAAAGTAATAAAATCGAATGGTTAATATTGACGATACAGTAAGCACCCATATAAGTAAATAGGCAGCATAGATCAGCGCCGGGGAAGGCCTGGCCTATGCCGCCTATTTCGTTTTGGAGGAAAGGAGTACAACTGCTCCTATGCAGGCTGTACCAGCTTCCCGACAAAATAGGGGGGGATCCAAAGGGGTATCCCCTTTAGCACACGACTTTGCAACGCAAAGTGTAGTGTGTTTTATACGCTCTGTCAGCGTTGCCGTGAAAATACCGTTACCGCTGGGAGGGCAAGGGCATTTGAAGCGGCGGGAAAACAGGGCTGTGTTTGTGTGGCGTGGAGCCACAAGCGCAGGTCTGGTTTCATCAGCAGGCAGGGCGTATATGACCCCCGCCCCTCGTCCTATTTTCCGATTTGTGGAAAAAGTGTTCCGAAGTTGTGGCCACACTCCCGGAAAAGTAGTAGGGCAGCGTGCAAACATCAAGGCAGATTTGATTAGTTTCTCAATTTATCGGCGTGTTCTTCACAATGCTTCTGTACTTATTTCAGCCATGTTTCATACCAATACCATGTTTTTGATATTAACACACCAAAGCTGTATTTTGGATCTTTCGCATTACGAGACTTCCACAATTCTGTATGCTTGTTAATTGAAAACTTATCATATCCCTTTTCCTTCATTAAGGATACAATCTCGCTTGGCAAATACTTTCGTTTCTCTGTTTCTTTCAAAACAGCATATGTTTTCTCAATACCCTCTGCAAGTGGAGAATCACTTTTGATAAATTCAACGACTTGGTCTGCCTTCCCTTTCCTTTTAGCATTTATCGGAACAAAGAGGACACGATACGCATAACGCGAACTTGCCAGGGCTTCTTCTGAAAGAACATTTTCAAAATCCACAACAAAGTTTTTAACATTTGAAGTAATATGCGAATTATCATGTAGTGTATCACGCTGCTCTGGCGTCAATGGAGAAAACTGAATTGCAAGGGATAGTTCTTTGCTAAGGTTATATTTATCCCCGAACAATTTGCAGATGTAATAATCAAAATTTAATGCACAGGCTTGCAATTTTGCGCTCAAAAACTCGTCAATCTTATCGGTCATTTGATGTTCAATCTCATGACGGACTCCAATAAGAAAACGCAAATTTGTTATCGTATCACTATCCAAAGGACAGTCCTTTTCGTTAAGACACCGTTCAAGTTCCCAATGTTTGTATGCTCCGTATTTAGTTTTATCATATACTTTCTTTTTCCCTGTATAACGATAGTAGCGATAGTCGATACCCTTGCTTCTAAAAAAGCATGAAGCAAATAAGTCCATCCAATCACAGCCAGCGTGATAAACGATTCTGCCTTGAACGTGACTTGCGGATTATTATATATTTGTACCGCAGCAAGCATTGCTTCACGAGCTTTTTTTATCAGCTCTGCTTTTACAGATTTTACTCGTCTTTTCCTTGGCATACGGCACCTCCGATCCAAGCATAGAAAATCAACTTTTGTCCCGGGTATTCAGAAAATATGTTTAATCTTGTTCATCCTCTGCATCCATATTCATTTCAAGTTTATAATAAATGTCAATATCACGAATAATGCCGTCAATGTCGTAATTATTAAGCTCTGAAGTCCACATTTGAAGCTCATTAATGGTAATGATTTCCTCAATAGCTTTATGGTATCTTTCTTCCAAAACAGTCATACCACTTGAACGCTGTTCGATATATCTATTCAATTCATCCAAAACATTTTGTTTGCTCTGCTTAGCCTTAATTACAAAGCTGATTGGAAAGTGCATGACTTTATCAATATCCAACAAATATTTATCGTAGTTGTTCACCTCAGTCACTTGAAAAAATCTACCTACTGGCCTCATAACAAAATCAATACCACCGTCATTTGCATTGGTCCTTCCCGTTTTGAACAATTCGAGAGCTACTTCATCAATAGTATCTCTTGTATACCCGAAGAATACGGTAATATTCTTATAGTGGTTTTTCAGAATGGCATAGCTGATAATCTCAAATATGCAAGCTTCGGCATCTTCTGTAAGTAAAGCATTGATTTTAGCTTTTTTCTCAGAATAGTTTGTCAGACCTCTCAGTTCTTCTAAGATACTTATTAAGGCATGGTCTTTTGCCATCAAAAGGTCGATATACTTTTTGATGATTTTACAGGAAACAAGGCTTATGTCATGTCCCTCGACATAGATGTAATCAATATGGATAAGATACTTTCCGTTATTAACGATAATTAGGTCATTGACTACATCCTTAATTTTGTTGTGAAATTCTCCATTCACACGGGAGTTTAATGCGTGATTCTGTAATTTACTCCCGCCATAGAGACTGCGATAGAAATTGAACAGTCGCATATAATCATATCCCTCAAATTGGCGATATGCTTCTTTTTTGTTATAGAAATCCTTTTGATAAAAGAATAGGATAGAATAAATCGCATAAATATTTGCCAAACTTCTACGAGTTTTGCTGTTACCGTGAACCGCTTTCATTTTCTTGTCTAAATACTGAAGCATGGGGCTTTTATCATAAATCTTTTGATAATCCATCGGATACTCTGCTTTAAGAATATCCGCAACAAAAGCCTCTGTAATCTTCATATTATTCACCTCTTACATATTTAGATTTAGCATTTGTCTTGCGCGTTTTCACTTTTTCAAGGCTTTTTCCGTTCCTTGTCATGGTAATACCAGTACGTCTTAGTCCCATCTCATAATATTCCTCATTCATATCAATGCCGATGCCTACTCGTCCGAGACGAACTGCCACAGCCGAAGTGGTAAATGAGCCTGAAAATGGGTCAAGAACAACATCTTCGGGATTAGACGATGCTTTGATTATACGTTCCAATAGAGCTTCCGGCTTTTGTGTTGGATGATTTTCTTACTCATCCATCTTGATCCTCACTCTACTAAAATCCCAAACATTTCCGGGAACTTTTTGGGAACTGTATGGCTGAGGTGGATTTTTTCTGTAATCAATCAATTTTCGTTTTTTTCTCCTTTTCGCAGTTTGCTTTTCCGTTTCAGCGGCATTGGGGTGAGGGGGCTCCCCTGCAAGCGCGCAAAAGATATCTTTGCGCTATGCTTGCGCGAGCGTCGTCGGTACGTCTCTGTAAACAATACTTGGCATAGGACTGATGGCTGTCAACATATCTCCACATACCATAAGTTCC
>CALVMT010000172.1 GCA_944347775.1 uncultured Clostridia bacterium
GGAAATACCTGGAAAGCCTGGTCACATTCCCGCAGACTATCAATCTGACGGCGTTTGACCTGTCCTATACTGATTCCAGCATTGAAGCCCTGGAACTGGGATATTGGACAAATTTTGTATCAAATCCGCACGGACTGAAAGGGACATACCTTTTACAGCGCCTCACGCGACACCTCACAGCCCCGCAAAATGATCAAGTAACGTTCGGGATTGTCCGCAATACCATATCCGGACAGACCGCAAACACATCCCAGGTGGTATCACAGCGGATCGAGCAGGTCAAAAAAGAAATGGGCCGGGAAATGGATGAAAAAATCGAAAACGCCACGAAGCTGATCACCGGAGGGACCGGCGGTTACTTTGTGATTGGCCTGAATGAGGACGGGCAGCCGAATGAGACATTTTGGATGGATTCGCCGGATAAAGAAACGGCCACATATGTGTTGCGGGTCAACCAAAACGGCATCGGGTTTTCCACAACCGGAATAGACGGGCCATACAGTAACGCATGGACCATAGACGGAAATCTAGTTGCTGATTTTATCACTGCCGGGACCATGCTGGCGGATCGGATCCGGGGCGGAAGCTTGGAGATCGGAGGAACCGGGTTAGGGAAAGACGGAGTGATCTATGTCAAGGACGCAAGCGGGAACATCATTGCGCAGATCGATATAAACGGGGTTTCGATTTCAAAAGGTTCTATTAATCTTGGAGACGGAGCGCTGCAAATCAGCTCAGACGGGACAATATCAATCACAAAAGGATCAATTGATATTGGGAACGGGGCATTTAAAGTATCTTCATCTGGCGTAATGGAGCTGTCCGGAACAAATAATGCAAGTTCAATCGGCTGTAATGTGTTGCGGGCCATAAGCGCGAATATTGACAATCTGGTGGTCAATGCAGATTCAGATTTTGCGGGAACAATTAATGCGATCGATATAGATTGCCGTGAAATACAATGTACACAGATATACAGCAGTGTTGCACAAGAATGGTGGTCAGACCGAAGGTTAAAGAAAAATGTACAGACAATTCCCAGTAGCATATGCCTTGAAATCATAAAGAGTTTACGCCCGGTATCATTCGATTTTAAAGACAGTGGACACCCTTCTGTGGGTTTCATAGCACAGGAAGTCAACAAAATTTTAAAAAAGCGTAATATAGACCTTCCGCTTGTGGGAAAGCATAAAGGATATTTCTGCATACCGTATGCTTCTTACGTTACATTGCTGGCGGGGGCGATACAAGAACAACAAAAAGAAATTGAGCAGTTAAGGAGGGAAAGGCATGGCGGACATAAGCCAAGAAATCAATAATTTTAAAAATGCAATATATGGCGAGGAAGTCCGGGGGAGCATGATTTCCCTGGCGGAAAAGCTGAATCAGGAAGTAGAGAACAACACGCAAAACACGACAACCATGATCGGGCAGGCCCAGGAGGCGCTCAATGCAGCGAACCAGGCCAGCCAGGCGGCAGAGGAAGCCGTAGACAATGCAAATGACATAACCGCGCAATATAAACAGTATGCAGATGAAAAGCTGGCACAGGCACAGCAGGCGGTAGAAGATGCAGAGCAACAGGCAACGGCAGCCGCCGGATCAGCCAGCGCCGCCGCCAGCAGTGCGATTTTGGCAGGAAATAGCGCCGAAACCGCACAAAATGAAGCAGACCGGGCGGCCATGTATGCCGACTTTGTGACTCCTGATTTTATTATACAGGATAACCGGCTATATATTAACGATAACTCAACGGTGGATTTTGAAATTTACGAAAACAAATTATATTTTAAACTGCCAACGGCGGCAGCGTAAAGGAGGTTTTTACATGCCAGCACCACAGGGATACGTAGCATTGGATTTAGTAGGATTTACAGACAAGGGGGACTATGCGGCGGGGACAACGTATGCGCAAAATGACTTAGTGCATAGCGAAAACCGGATCTATCTGTCATTGCAGGATAACAATATAGGCCAAGCGCTGCCGGTATCACCAGCCACAGAAACAGCATTTTGGAAACTCTGGTTGTCAGGTGGAGGGGATGACCTGGAAGCATTAACCGCAGAGGATACAAGCAATGTGACCGGGGGAGGCGCGGGGCAGGTGGTAGTGGCTCAAACGCTGATCGATGCGATCGCGAACAAAGTTATGAATGACCTTGTAGCGAAATCGCAGATCATCAATAACCTGTTAGCGACACAGGCCGGGAACGTCCTGGATGCCACTCAGGGAAAGGTGCTGAAGGATGAGCTTGATCAACTATATAGTGATTTGCAGGCTGCTGTTGAGGATAGCGGATGGATTGACTTTACACCATCAGGCAAATTCACCGACTATGGGGGGTCAACCGAATGTCGTTATCGCAAAATTGGTAAATGCGTACATATTGTAGGGACATTAACAGCTACAGAAGTTATACCTGCAGGCATAAACCTAAATATATTCTTTACGCTTCCAGCTGGATACCGGCCAATGTCAGAAGTAAACGCAATCTGTCAAGGATCAGGCTCTAATAAATGGCTTTTTACCATTAAAGCTAATGGAGAATGCTTTGAGTCCAGATATTCTAATGTTGAAAATGTTGAGATAAACCCTGGAAATTGGTTACCATTTAGCGTCATGTTTTTTACCGCTTAATGATTATTTTGGACTATGCCACGGTAAACCACGTTGATAGATCAATCCAGGTAATTTCACCAGTTATGTCGCTTCCATCATTGATGTTTTTTGCCCACTCGACATAAATGCTTCCATTTGGATTGACTAATGCTCTACAAATTCGTGAACCAGAGAGGGGAGCAAAGTAATAATGGATTGTTGCAGGACGATAACCTGATGGAAGTTGAGCCACAGCCGTAATATTGCCAGAAAAATTAGTAATTCCTATTCCACCAGCAATGTAAACAATATCTCCGATTTTGCAATAGCCAAGTTTATTTCGCCCTCCACTATTGTTCGAAGCATTAACAATTCCAGAATTAAGGCTTAAATCTACAAAATCGGCATTTGGTGTTACCCAGCTTCCCGATTCTCCGCCTTCGCGTACATATACAGCACCAGTATTAGTATTAATTACGCAATCTATCCGGTCATTTTGAGTGGTGTTATTATAAGGTGTTCGTTTGATCCACACCCCATAAGCATTTGCAAATGGTTTAGTTCCGGTCATATTCGCCCACCCATTATAATAATATACGCCATCTCTTAACTCAATTAGA